>JAEYPI010000140.1 GCA_023410885.1 Bacillota bacterium | reverse complement strand
AAGCACCATCATTAAACTCAGCGGAAGCCGAACTGCCGCTGCTGCGATAGAAATACCAATCATTCGTAACATCACCCGGAACGAGTTGGTTATTAAAGTCTTCCTGATATAGAATGGAATCGTTGGCAATAGCTGTAGTGTGGGAATCAAACAATACGATATTAAACACCATCAATGCTGCAATAAGAAGCAATACTGTCCGTTTATTCATTCATTTCTTCCTCCTTGTTTTTTCAAGAATGCTCAAGACACATTGCCTGTAGTCGATGAATACCTTTTAGCCCGCATTCGCAATTTTTATTGAAACAGGGGCAGAATACACCCTATATTCGACATTTGCTTCGGTGGACAGTTCTGCATAAAAAACTACCTCTGCCCTGCCCGTTTGGCCTGCAGTATACCCCTTCACATCCTCATTCCATGTCAATAAAGGTCCCGACAGTTGAATGAAGCTACAATCAATTTCGGTTTCCCCCGCGATCCGAAGCAGCGTGTGCCTCAGATTGAGTTTTTCGCCAACCCATAATTCCTGATCTTCTTTTCCGGCATCTATGAAATAATGCCAATCATCCGCCAAATGCACCTGATCAATTAAAGCCGAAACGCAGCCCTGAGTTGTCAGGAATCGTTCGTTCAGCGTTTCCTGCCCTCTCGTAATGGAATGTATGCTGAGAAATCCCCGTGCAGCCATCCGGTAGTAAAAGTCTTCCGTCATATGATTCCCGTAATCGTAAAACAAGGGATGGCTGCTATAGGGATTCAGTAAACGAATCAAATCCTCCATTACCTCTGCGCAATCATCCTGCTGTAAAATTGCGTCGATTGGATCACTCTGACCAAGTGTGATTGGCACCGTCGGGGACAAGACACTTTGGTTAAAAGTACTCTGTACTTGTGATGCACCGATAAAAACGACACAGTTGTCTACATATTCCGGATTCTCTGTCAGCAATCTGTTGAATAAATCCTGCGTATGAGTCTGATTTACATGGCAATAATACACCAGCCCCAGTTCCTCCGTAGCCGCCAATGCCTCCTCCAACGAGCACATTTTTATCTGCTTTTCTTCACCGTGGGTATCCAGATCCAGCAGTTTCAGCTCCTCAATAGAATAGTTGGAGGTGCTGGTTCCCTTTTTGAAAACATCCGGCATGGATACTTCCATTTCCTCTATATTTGTTGTGCGGGACAGGTCGCCATCGTGATCCAGCACAATGGCCCTTTCACCTTTTGAATCCTTAGATGATAAGCGCAGATCCACTTCCACGCCCAGACAACCGTATTTTTCTGCAGCCAGCTTGAAGGACTCTATTGAATTCTCCGGATATCCGTTGTCTCCGTCATCAGTTTCCTTGCCATAGTTCAGGTGTGCGCCCCGATGGGCAATAGGAATAGGCCGACCGCTAATTGTAGGGACGGAAATGCTCTTGTATACTTCATAAACTAAAGAAGGATCCTCTGTTACCACCGCGTGATAGCCTGAAGATATCGCTCTGTAAACATCAGCAGCATCACGTGCGCAGCCCCACGCTGCGACGGCATGGCTGTTAAAATAGGCCATAGCTTCCACGCTGAGGGGAGATTCGGATATCAGCTGGGTAACTGCGGCGTCATTATTCGCTTCGGCGCAGATTTCTGCCCATTGCTCAGCACTGGATCCCAAGGTTTCATAAATCAATCCGCCCCGACAATACTTCCATAACTTGTGAGCCCGGGTGACCAGTTCAATATCCTGCTCTCGCCCTAAAACATATACATCGATAAGTTCATTTTCCTTGAGGAATTGCACTATGACTTCGGTTTCCTCTATTCCGTCCACCAAAAAAGCCGGGATTACACTTCTGCCATAAGTCCCGTAAAAGTCACCCACCACGGAAATAGGGGTGCCGTCCTTGGCGAGAATATTAAGCTGGGCATCTATCTCCATTACAGCAATTGCCGGTAACGCCTTATCGGTATCCGGCATCGACGCCGTCACCCATTGCACCACCACCGGAGGATTGACCAGCCCCGATTCCGGAATATAAATATCGGCAATTTTCTCTTCCGGAATCATGTTTTTGGAAGCCGCAGTCTGCGGAGCCTCGATCGACAGGCTATCTGTGACATCCTTCGGTACAGTATCCACAGTATCCTGTTCTGCTGTCATACACCCGTATAACAGAATCATAGCCGCAATGCAGCCGATAAGGAATGCCTTTACTGATAGTTTCCGATTCGCAGCATCGATATGCCTTTTCATAAGTTGCACCTCTTACAACAATCTGCCGCAGAAGTCGTTAGATTCGGCGCGCTTACCAGAATAGCTGAGGAAGAGCCGATTCACCACAAAATACGGTTCGTTAACCCGCATATTCGTTTGAATCAGTTCTTCCTCTGCACCAATGCGCTTTACTTCTGGGACATTTTTTGACGATACTGCTCTACCACCGCGGCAATACGCAGATAGTCATCGGTCAATATCGTGTTCACGCCCATTTCCAACATCCGCATGGTTTCCTCTGGATCGTTGCTCCAGAAGAGATTGCAATGGATTCCCGCCGCTTTCGCATCATCAATCATTTCCTGATTGAAGAAATACTGCGTGCGATTCTTGCACAGCTGCACCTTAGTGCACCCATACTCCTTGGCAAGCTCAACCAGCTTGAAGTCCTTATGTCTGTCCAACGCACAGCGCGGGAGCTCGGGGGCAAGCTTTTTTGCTGTACGCAGCACATCTTCCTCACCGGCGATATAAACATGCCGCTGGCAGTCATACTGGTATATCAAATCCACCAATCGTCTAAAATCATCGTGATTGTATTCCTCCACCTCGCCTACGGACTTAATGTGAAGATTGATGATCACCTGATTGGAAAACTTCTGAAGCACCTCGTCAAACAAAGGGAATTTCAAGCCCGTCAGAACCGGTGAAGATTTCCCACCGATATCAAAGCGGCTGATCTCATCCCAAGTCAAATCGCATATTTTTCCGGTTCCGTTGGAGGTACGGTCAACCGAATCGTCATGGCATACCACAAAGCGATGATCCTTGGTCGGCCACACATCCATCTCCAATTCATCCGCACCCAAAGCCACAGAGATACCAAAGGCGGCCATGGTATTTTCCGGCGCATATTTGTTAAAGCCACGGTGAGAGCATACGCGAGGATAAGCCGTATGGTTTTCACCCGGAACCGTGGTGGGGCCGGCGGGGCGGTATGCCCAAGGTTTACGGCAGCGCTCGATAAATTCTTGGGTTAAGATATCTTCATTACCGTATGCGTTACAATGGTAATGCTTCTGTTTCGGCTCGATATCGCACACAAGCGTTCCCACTTCCTGATTGATGCACGCTAACACCTGCCCATCGGGCGCAACTACCATGGTGTTGCCACCGCAGTCGCTGCCTTTTCCCATGCTTATGGAAGAACGTATTACATAAGCATTGCAATTGAACGCAATATTTCGCGCTTCCATTTCCAGAATATACTCCTTTTCTCCCCGCTGATGGGAAGGATACAGTATGACATCCAGATTTTCGCGCGCCATGTTTGCTATAAACTCGTTGAAATAGGCATCATAGCAGGTGAGGAAACCAAACCGTATACCCTGTATCTCCACCACGCTCAACGGGTGGTACTCATAGGTATAGCTGTCATCCACACGGTTTTCATACACTTCCGGTTCCGGAAGATGCTGCTTGCAATAGGTATAGCATATCTCTCCGCTACTGTTGAACACCAGCGTTTCGTTGCGTAGTTTTTCAAGTGGCCCATAGTATAAATTCATGGATATAATTGCGTTGCAGCGAATCGCCGTTTCTCTGGCTTTGTCCAGCAAAACCTGCGTGTTCTTTTTGACATAGGAGAAAAACTCCTCTTTATTCGCATACTTGCTGGGAGCATTACAACATTCGGGCAACACGATAAGATCCATGCTCTCGTAGCACTGGTCCATTGTTTCCAACAAAAAGCGAATATACTCATCAGTTTCAGCCGCAAGGAACGGATACTTGGGCTGGAAAGCACAAATTCTCATAATTTTAATTCTCCTCTTTTTATTTGTTCTTTAATTTGGGATCCAACTTATCCCGCAGCCAGTCTCCTATCAGCGACACGCACAGCACGATCACTACAATGACTATTATGGGGATAACCGCCAACCACCAGCTTGTCGTCAACTGCTCGCGTCCGCTAGCTACCATGACGCCCAGAGACGTCTGCGGCGGCTGAATGCCCAAACCCAGGAATGACAAGGTGCTTTCCAGCAGAATGATGCCGCTGAGGTTTAGCGTAGCCGTAACAATCAGCTGAGAAGCGACATTCGGCAATATATGCTCAAACAGTATGCGCGGCGTGGATGCACCCAGCGCGCGACTGCTTTCTATAAAATCCTCCTGTTTGATTTGCAGCACCTGACCTCTGATCTGGCGCGCAAAGCCGGTCCATCTTGTAGCCACGATTAAGAGCAGCATCATCTCCGAACCGGATCCGAATATTGTGCATATAACGATTCCGATCAATATCGTAGGGACCGAATATATGACGTTTATCAGGAAGATGACAATATTGTCAAATACTGCGCCGAACATTGCCGCGCATACGCCCAAAACCGTTCCGAGAACCATCGCAATCAAAAGGCCCGTCACACAAATTGACAGTGAGATTTGGGTGGCGTACAGCAATCTGGAGAAAATATCACGCCCAAGATAATCCGTGCCAAAGAGATAACCGGAATCCGATATGCCGAATATGGAAGGCTTTTTCAGTCTTTCTAACAGGCTGATGGAAGTAAGATCGGTCGGATGATGCAGTTCAACCGTGAAGGAATAAACTACAATAAAAAGGAGTATCAGCATTAAAGCCAATATATGGGGAGGTATCGGCAACTTTCTTCTTTTCATTTTGAACAGACTCCTTTTACTTGAAACTTTCTCTGATACGAGGATTCAGCCAGCCGTAGCTGATATCCACCAGAATATTTGCCGCCGTAACAAAAATGGATATGATCAACACGCCGAACTGTACCACGGGGAAATCGCGCTTGTTTGCCGCTGTAATCAGTAACGAGCCAATGCCAGGCCAGCCGAATACATTTTCCACCACCACGGCGCCGCCAATTATGCTACCCAGCTGCATTCCCACTGAGGTTACAACCGGAATCAAGGAGTTGCGCAGCGCATGCTTATAGACCACGGTGCTTTCCTTCACACCCTTCATGCGCGCGCCGTCCAGATACTCCTTCTGAAGCGTATCCAGTATAGAGCTACGTGTAAGGCGCGAAATGGATGCGGTAGGTGCAACAGACATGGCGATAATGGGCATTACCAGATGCTTCCACGTGCCCGTATTTCCGCTGGGTAAAATCCTCAGCCACAGGCTGAAAATCAGCACAAGTATTATACCAAAGGCAAATCCCGGTATGGTATAAAAGGATGTGGCAAACAGCATGACCGACCTGTCGATAAACGAATTTCGGTACCGCGCCGCTATTACGCCCAAAAAGATACCCATAACCACGCTGATGATATAACTGGGAATACCGATCAGGTAGGTCGAGCCGATGCGCTCTGCAAACAAATCGGAAACGGGGCGCTTGTAGTAATAGCTGGTACCCATGTCGCCGGAGAAGATATTGGCAAAGGTTTTGATATATTGCTTGTGGAGCGGGAGATCCAGTCCCATCGAGGCGCGCAGCTGATTCTCTATCTCTTCGGTTGCCCCTTCCGGAAGCATCCATTCAATAGGGTCTCCCGATATTCTGACCAGCGCAAACACCAAACTCCAAATAAACCAGATTGTGATAAGCCCGGTCAATATGCGTTTAAGGGTAAACTTTATCATATCGTCGCCTTTCCGCCGCAAAGATGGCATGCCACAAAATGTCCCGGCTCGATCTCGCGCAGCGCGGGAGTGATTTCCACACACAGCGGCGTCGCCTCAGCACAGCGTGTGCGGAAAGGGCAGCCACTGGGGGGCGAAATCGGACTCGGGGGATCGCCTTTTAACAGAATCCTCTTCTTTTTGTACGTGGGATCCGGCACCGGTATAGCGCTCATCAACGCAATAGAATAAGGATGCATAGCGTTACTGAAGAAAGACTTCTTTTCCGCCATCTCTACAATGTGGCCAAGATACATAACCGCAATTCGGTCACTTACATGGCGCACTACGCTCATGTCATGCGAAATAAAGATGTAGGTCAAGCCAAGGTTGTGCTGCATCTGCTTGAAGAGATTCAGTATTGAAGATTGGATGGAAACATCCAATGCGGATACCGGCTCATCGCAGAGAAGAACCTCCGGAGAATTAATCAGTGCTCTGGCAATCCCTATGCGCTGGCGCTGACCGCCGGAAAACTCATGCAGATATTTTCCCAAATCACTTTCCGAAAGGCCAACCTGCTCCAATACCCGAATACATGCCGCCCTCCGCTGCGGGGAGGACATATGCTCATGAATTCGCAGGGGCTCCTGAATAATTCGGCCAACGCTCATTCGGGCATCCAACGAAGAGTAGGGATCCTGAAAAATCATCTGCACCTTTTTGCAGTACGATTTCCGATCCATGTTTTTTATGTTCTCTCCGTCATAGAGTATTTCACCGCCGGTAGGGGAATACAGTCCCATGAGCAAACGGCAAACGGTGCTTTTCCCACAGCCGCTTTCGCCGATCAATCCTAGAGTGTCTCCCTTGTTTACAGAAAAGCTGACCCCGTCCACCGCCTTTACCGCACCCGGATCCTTAGTGGAAAACAGGGGCTTTCTGAGCGGGAAATACTTGCGAAGGGCGCGCACCTCCAATAACGGCTTACCATTCATGACAGCTGTCCTCCTTTTCCGCCTTCTCATGCAGCCAGCAGCGCGAGCCGTGTCCCTCATTGTCCTTGAAGATGGGAGGCTCCTGCTCCCGACAGCGGTCAGTTGCGTGAGAACAGCGGCTTGCAAAACGGCAGCCTTTCACCGGAGGCGTAAGCTTTGGTACGACACCGGGAATAGAGCTCAGTTCCTCTTTATCAACGACTACACTTGGTATAGAGTCCAAAAGTCCTATGGTATACGGATGACGCGGATTGGCAAATATCTGCTCACATGTGCCTTCCTCAACTACTACGCCGCCATACATAACCAACATATCATCACACATCTCCGCAACTAATCCCATGTTGTGAGAGATGAGTATAATGCCCATGGAATGATCCTCTTTCAGCTGTGTTATCAGATCCAGTATTTGCGCCTGAACCGTAACATCCAACGCAGTGGTAGGCTCGTCCGCCAGCAGGATATCCGGCTTACAGGCCAGCGCGATGGCTATCATCACTCGCTGCTGCATACCGCCTGAAAGCTGATAGGGGTAGCTGTTCATTCTTTGTTCGGGATGAGGTATGCCCACCATCCGCAACAGTTCCAACACCCGTTGGTCAGCCTCTGATTTAGGAAGGTTTTCATGCACCTTAAGGATTTCGTAGATCTGATTTTTTATTGTATAAACTGGATTCAACGAAACAAAAGGATCTTGGAATATCATGGAAATACGTTTCCCACGAATCTGCCTAAGCTCCTCAACATTCATCTTCAATATGTCCTTGCCATCGAACATAACTGTGCCTGCTATTGTTTTGGCATTGGCACCGTCGAGCAGGCCGACCAAGCTGCGCGCGACCGTGCTTTTCCCGCAGCCGCTTTCGCCGACGATGCCCAACACCCTGCCCTTTTCCAGCGTAAAGTCAACGCCATCTACGGCAGCTACGGTCATTTTTTGCGAGTAATAATAGGTTTTAAGACCGTTTACCGATAAAATTGGCTCCATCAGGGTTGTACCTCCTTGGGTTCATCCCCAGCAGCTGACGTAATGCCGTCCTGGGGATGTAGTAACTCAAAAACAGGTGCCTGCGCCTACAGCACAAGGGAGACGCAGACACCATTTTTACAAATAGGTCAGATTATTGAACTTTTAGATGCTCGGCGCGGAAACTGATGGAATAGTCGGGGTTGCGCTCCCAAGCAATGTTCTTATCCATACCGCAGAACTCGGAAATCTGGAACAGAACGGTACCGATGCTATCCTCGTCCCACATCTCCATCATGCGCTTGTTGGCCTCATAGCGGGTCTTGAAATCGGTAGCGGTGTTGAGAATCTCGGCCTGTGCCCAGAACTCGGCACGGAACTCATCATCCGGCCAGTAGTGCCTGTCGGCACGGGTACCTTCGCCCCACAGCAGCCATAGGCCGCCAGCAGGATCCATGAAGCGGGGACCGTTGCTCCAGTTGTGTACATGGAACGTATCATAGGTCCACGTGGTGTTGTACTCGATTACAGCGTTGACGCCGATGGCGTTCCACATGGAAACGATGGCCTCGGCGACCTCATTACCCAACGTGTAGTAACCGGAGTTGAGCTGATAGGTGATGGTCTCGCCGGCATAATCGGACTTGGCAAGATATTCCTTGGCAAGCTCTACATCGTAGATGTACTCGGGGTAATCTTCCACATAGTAATCACCGTATTCAGGGAAGTTGTAACCGTTGCGAACGGTAGCATAGCCGCCCCATAGGGTATCAGCCAGAGTCTGACGGTCAACGGCAAGGCTCAGTGCCTTTCGCAGGTTTACATCGTCCATGGGTGCAATGGAGCTGTTGAAGCAAAGGAGGTGGAAGGACGCAACTTCTGTCGCTTCCACTCTGAGGCCTTCAGTACCCTCAATTTGGGCGATATTGTCGGTGGTGATATTGAAGCACATATCGATTTCGCCGGTCATCAAAGCGGTAACGCGGGTAGCGGTTTCCGGATAGACCAGGAACTCAATGCGATCATAGGTGGGACGCTCACCGTAGAAACCGTCGTAGTACTCCATAACCAGCTTCTCTGGAGAATACTCCACTACCTTGTAGGGGCCGCTGCCCATGGGTTTCAGACCAAACTCCTCATTGCCGACTTTCTCAAGATAGTCCTTCGGTATGACATAGATGCCGCACACGGAAGCAAATCGATCCAACAGAATGAGGTCGGGAATAGTGCTCTTGATTTCCACGGTAAGCTCATCGACAACGGTTACACTTTCGATGTTCACAAACTGGGTGGAAATGGTGGATGAAATATACTCGGGATCCCCCTTGATAATGCGCTCAATGCTGTACTGAACATCCTCTGCAGTCAGCGCTTCGCCATTGTGGAAGGTAATGCCATTCTTGAGCTTGATTCTGATGGTGTAATCATCTACAATTTTCCAAGATTCGGCAATGTACGAAGTTAATGCGCCATCATTGTAATTGTCCTTGAACATAAGCGTATCAAACACACTGAAGTTCATCATATGCTTGTCGTTGGAAACACCGGTGCCCGGGTCCATGTTGGCGGGCATGCCGGCGATGCCGACTCTCAGTACGGAGGGCTCTGCGGGCTTAACCTCTTCCTGAACGACCTCTTTGGGGCCGTCGTCCGCGGGAGCGTCAGCTACAGGTGCGCATGCAGTGGCAAACATCATTACAAATACGAGTAACAGTGCTAGTTTTTTCATGCAGTTTTCTCCTTTTTTTTTTTGTCGAAACAAGAACTATGAGAAAGCTTACTAAGTGTGTACAAGTAGGTGCTGCTAAAATGTCGTCTTTGCTGTTATCCTGCCATCCATCTGTGCAAGCATTTGCGTTATTCGGTGCTCTTTTCCCTCCAAATTAACGACTTTTATGACTTTTTTCGATACATTTATGTGTGCTTCTTGTTAACTAACTATAGCAGATAGCGCTTGATTATTGCAAACAAGTACTTATTATAGTATTATTAGTACAGCTAATGCACGAAGTATATGTCCGGCCTCGTATTATCTCAAATTATAAATGAGGTTATCTTCATGAATTTTCAGGATATCCTGAATGTGCTGACCATTGTAAAGGAAAAAAGCTTTTCCAAGGCAGCCGCAAAACTCTATATCACGCAGTCTGCGGTCAGTCAGTCCATAGCAAAGCTTGAAGCGGAGTTGGGCATCACGCTTTTCTTCCGCAACAACCGACAGGTGCTGCCTACAAAAGCATGTCTTGCCTTTATTGAAAAAGCTCAGCCCCTTGTTGATATGTACAATCAGTTTTATTCCAATGTAAAACTCCTCCGGCACATGGATAAACAACACATGCGCATAGGCGCTTTGTCATTCTTTTCTCGTTTTTTATCGTACCAGAATCAAGTTAAAAACAATCCGAGCAAATATCCGTTTGATGTGGAAATAGTAGAAGATGTCGCTGCGGTAATTGAGCAGATGACCGTGGACGGTAAGATCGATTTTTGCTTCACACGATCCCCACTTTATCATAGCGAATTGCAGTATGAGACTCTTTTTACAGAGCAGCTGTTTCTCGCCGTACCTTCATCGCATCCTGTATGCGCAAAATATCCCGTAACCGCCGGCAACAATTATCCTGTCGTCGATTTGGCCAACTTTAAAAACGATCCGTTTGTAATGATTAACAATCCCTTTATTACTCCAAACTGCATAAAAATGTGCAAAGAGGCCGACTTGACCCCTCATGTCATCGCCAACACGACAGTTTGGGAACGCGTATATACAAACATCCAAGTCTTAGGTGCTGTCGGCTTTATCTCTTTTGTATACGCAACCCCGGTTTCTCCGGAGACTCCGGTTCGCTTTTTCCGTATCAACTCATCTTATTCATCTTTTGAAAATGTAGTAGCTTACATTTCAAGAGACAAGCTGTCATCAAACGCACGAATCTATATTGATTCCTTCCGTGAATATCTGCATTCACATCTTCCGGTATGACCACGCCGGCCTCCAAGCTGAACCATCACCCAACTATTGACAAAGTTCCCGTCTATAAACTATGATTAAGCAACAGCATGCGTGTGGTGCTGCCTATTTTGATACATGGTTTTGTGTTTCCTGCTTTTAGATACCCCGATATTGCAATTCCGGACAATTTAGAAGGAGGCTCACAATGAATTCTTGCGATACACTATCCATTGATAAAGGGTACTTTTCCAGCAATCAGAATTTTTTCGGCAAAAACAGCGATCGTCCTCTTGGTGAGGCGCAACCGCTTGTTTTTTATGATGCCGCAGAGCACGCCCCCGGAGATATGGTGAAATGCACACATTTAACCATCCCCCAGGTCAAGCATACCTACGCAACCATGGGATGCCAGCCCTATTGGATCTGGGGTTATGAAATAGGGGTAAACGAATGCGGCCTTGCGATTGGAAACGAAGCTGAGGGATCGCGTTGCGAAGAGGAAACAGAAGAAGGTCTGCTGGGCATGGACATGCTCCGTCTTGCACTAGAACGAGCTGCAACAGCGCGGCAGGGAATAGACATAATCGCTTCCCTACTAAAAGAATACGGGCAAAACGCCAACGCCAGCATGCTTTTTGATAAACGGTACGAGAATTCTTTCATGTTGGTTGACCCCAAGGAAATTTGGCTTTTGGAGACCGCAGGACGGCACTGGGCAGCAAAAAGAGTGACCGACTGGGCAGCAATTTCCAATAGTTATACCATAGGACAGTCCTTTGATCTTTGCTCTGACGGCTTGGAGCAATATGCACGCAACCACCGCTTTATAGGTGTAAACGAGGTATTTGATTTTACAAGAGCTTATATAGCCCCCGCTCCGCTTCAAAGGGAAGCCTTTGTCAGATGGAACAGACTTCGTCAGCTGATGGGACAGGCTGCCAAACCTATGTGCGCCGAAGATGTGAAAAACATCTTCCGTGACCACTATGAGGGTGAACTGACTGCACCCCGATTTGGAGGCTGTTACGGCAGCTGCATTTCCATATGCATGCATGCCATGACCTGGGATGACTGCCAGACGGCAGCCTCACTATTGTGCACATACAATGAACAGCTTGGGATAGTATGCAGGTATGCTCCCTCCGTCCCCTGCTGCTCGGTGTATTTGCCTGTATACTGGACAGGAGAATTGCCTGAAATGATTTCCATTGGTACGGGCAGTTTTGATGCGCGCTCACTTTGGTGGGCTACGGAAAGGCTGGCCATGGCGGTCAGCGTCGACGAGCAGCGATTCGGTGTTAAGGTGCGCAGCGAATTGCTCCGTCTTGATCATCGTTTTGAATCTTTGGCTTCCGCGGCAGAACAGGACGCGTGTGCTATGATGGAACAAGGACGCGCTTTGGACAGCAAGGCTCTGCTGCAGCAGCTTATGGCACAGTGCGCGGAGGAGATGTTCAATACAGTTACACAGCTTGCAGATGAAATATGCAGAACCGTCAATTCAGAGGGCGGTTCCTATGGAATGAGAAAGGAGTTCCTAGAACAATACAGCGCCAGAGTTTCCATGCCGCTGTTTATCTAAACAACACCTGATACTTGATATGAGGTGCTGTATATGAAACGCTTAGCAACAATTGAGTAAATCCACATACTTTATATCCAACAAGATCGGGTAGGTGGGAATTGATTATTCCAATTCCCGACCTCCCAATCGAGTAGCCAAAGGGAGTTTTCACCCCAAGGCTCTCAGATGAGTAAGCCAATGGATTTTCACCCTCAACTTCTCACGGAACCGGACTTGAAAGACTCCTTTCATCCGGCTCTTATCATTCAACTTCGTACAACATACCTTTTACGGTATTGCCAGTGTGCAAATAGATTGGGCTCTCTCTTTTTCACTTCAGATAGCCACGTTTCCTCTCTCTTTCTGTGTCCTCGAAACCTTTAAATTTGCACATTGCCCATTTGACCAAACGCCTGTCTACACAATCTAATGAATATTTGGCTGCTTGTGGATTGTGCGCCGCTACCGGCACCTGTTCTGAAACATTCAGTGGCTTCTCCTTCTATCGTAGCTTGGATCATGTTGTACCTCTAAACCGCCAAGAACGTGATTTTCTAAGAATGGGAGCAGCTCTGCTATCTCCCGAAAGAGCAGGGCTTACCGCTTCCAGCGTGTAACAGACATAATCCTGTAATACTATGAGTAGATAAACTGGACCTCGCATATATTCATCCAGCAGATACTATTGCAGATCCTGAGCTTTCATTTTTTCGATTGCTTTCTTTTGGCGCTGCTTTTCTCTATATGTGAAATAAATTGCCAACAAAATAGCCGTAGCAGCTTTTTAGACTGTAGCGTTGAAAAAACGATCAACACGATTCCAATTAAAGCTAAAAAAACGCGTCCCCTAATAAAAGCAGGCGTAACCGCATAATCATACGCTCCTGTGTTAAGCTTCTGGGTAGCCACATTTCCAATGATATCGAAAACAGACGGTAGCAATATCTGAAAAAGACTCACAACCAAAACTGCCGCCAGTAGGATGTATATAGCCTCAGTTCTCCTTGAGCCCAAAAGCATAGCGACACCGAACAGGAGGATGGCAGGTGGCAACAGAAAAAGCACTCCCAGCCCAAGCAGCGGGCCGACAACCGTATAATCAAAAACCAATCGGTAAAACACGAAGCATGCTATCACAGGCAGCGCCGTGGCAATCAGGAATGCCAATGAAATCGAACCGTACCTCAGCAGCCGGAATACATGAAGCGGCATGGGCGTGGCTTTGATAATGGCCTCTGCTCCTCGTTCAGATGCTTTAAACTGTCTTGCGCATAAAACGAGCAATAGGATGAAAAGAAACGGAGCTAAAGAAGCGCAGTAGGTGAAGAAGGTCAATCGAGAAAACGGAGCGGTATAATTAACGCCATACAACACCATGCTGCGGAGAAGGGACACGCAATATATGGATGTCACAAATAGCAGCAATAGGTATTCTTTTGAGAATAGTAGCCTTTTGATTTCATATTTGAAGACTGTACGCTTATTCATGCTCGATCACCTCCTTTGAAAGTCCGGTCACAGCTAAAAAATCGTCGTACGTGACCTGTTGGCCCAAATGTGTCCTATATAGCTCAGAAAGCTTTTTCTGGAATAGCTCTGCTCCACCAAGGGCCTCTTCACCTTTGAGCAGTATAAGTGGCATAACGTCATACAATCTTATCTGTTGGAATGACCCCATAATATTGGACGCATCTGTATCCGATAGCTTCACCAGATATTCTGGGTGTTGAATATAAAAAGCATTCTTGTAAGTTTCCCAGCCCTGTTTCCACTTATCAATAAATCGCTCCTGTACATATACATCACCAAGATAATGCTTTAAAAAGCTGTAGGTACTGTAGCTGGTAATTCCCTCAGCCGACCAGCTAGAGACGCCATCCTGAGTTGGCATGGTGGCAAGGCCCCACCACTGATGGGCAATTTCATGAACAAGGATATCTATACCGCCATTCGTGTCAGGCAAATGGGACCCCGAAGGAAAATACCCCTCTGCATTAAAGCTTGTCTCGTCCATTGCGCTCATGTTTCCCCCTGCAAAACCACCGCTGACGTAAGCGGGAAGCTCTAGCATTAAAAGGCTCTTGTCATAAATCAGAGGGCCGTAGACTTCTGTGAAATAGTCGATTGTCGCTTTGATCACATTTACTGCATCCATATCTGTAATGGACTTGTCATGTTTCTTAAAATATTTCAGTTCAATATCGAGTTCCCCAGCCTCAAAGCTTCGGGTCATATACTCAGCTGCAAATAAGCTTGTTACCTGGGCGCCCGAGTCTCCCGTGTACAGCCACTGGGTCTTTCCACCCTTTGCTTCGCTTTTTATCGCTTTTCCCCTATTAAATACCGGCTCCAAATTCTCGTCCAGCATAAGCGTGCCAGAAAAAGCGCTGTCATCCGACACGTTGACATCCAAGCTTGGCGACACGCCGACCACAGCAAGCCTGACATACCCATCTGAGATGCCATATATGGCGCGCTGTAAGATCGTATTGTCATTCAATATCCTTCCAGAATAACCTATTTCTATCTCATATTCTGCCGATGGGGGCATCTCGATGCTCCAGTTTACTGTACTGCTCTCACCGGTTTTGCCACGTACCGCTTTTCCCTTCTGGCCGTTAATCAGGATACTGTCAAGATTAAGCCCTGTATTTACTAAAACGGGCAGTAACTGAGCTTCACCGGTGGCATTTTTTAGTTTATATTTTGCAACACCTGATAACGACCGACTCTTAGCGTTGACATCCAAAGCAAAGGTCTTCTCAATCAATGTCAGGTTGGGGTTTCCGACCTCCTGTGTTCCACTGTATTGAACCGTTATGCCCGTACCCGTGCTTATGGCCCCGCTGAAATCCATGGGCTTACTATCATCGAATAGGGGCTCAAACTTAAAGCAAATGAAGGAAAGTAAAAATGTGCCAATAAGAAAAATCGGTATCCCTATACGGCGGCAGTTAGCAAGAATCGAACCGAGAAGGCTACGCCCATAGCGTCTGATAGTGCATAGGCCCAGTGCCCATACCCCCAGTGACACGAGCAGGCCGAACAGGCGGTTCCACAATAGCATATCAATCTGAAACCAGTTCGTTACAAGGTCGGAAAAATTGTCTGCGGTTGTTTGTACCCAGTAGAAAAGATAACTGGGGTTAAGAATAACCATACTTTCAAACTGCTTCGAGAGCAATATGAGCACCATCATGATTATAAACGCAACACCAACTTGCTTAGTTAGCATATATATACCGGTGGAGAGTAGTACGGTGTAAATAAGCGCATTGAGAAAAATCAGAAACCATGCTGTTATAAAGGTCGGGATTTGAAAATAATCGCCTGTTTTTGAAACAGCATACGGAAGCGCAAACAGAGAAATCAGAAGGGTTGTGACCATTGCAACGCAAATTAGAGCCAGTGTTCTCCGCACCTGATGATGCACCACGTCCGTACTTGTCAGAACGATGGCGTCAGAATTGTTCTTATAATCCCTGTGAAATTGTATGAGAGAAAGCAGCGTGAATAGAAGGGATGAAAAAAATGCGCTGTTTTGCGCCGCGTTTACCATATACGCGTCAGAAGCAGTCCTTCCCGTTGCGTTTAGGCTAAACCAAATGGCACTCGACCCAGCTAAAGCTATAAAGAGCAGGGTAACGCGTTCACTCATCATTCTTCGTACTTCGCGTGAAAGTTTAGAAACGGCGTTCAAGGATTATCCCTCCCCTCCATAAGCGATATGTAAGCAGTTTCGAGGGATTCCACCCGTTTTTTTACCATCAAATCGTCGGGTGTTCCGGCGTAACGAATCTCACCCTTGTCTAAAACCACGAGATGGTCACATGCGCTCTGCACATCCTCAATAATATGCGTGGAAAGAATAATCAGCTTGTGCCTAGCTACTTCCGCGAACAGGTTTCGAAACGCCACTCTTTCCGCCGGGTCCAGTCCAACAGTGGGTTCGTCGAAAATGAGCAGCCTTGGTTCTCCAAGCAGAGCCTGGGCGATACCAACCCGTTGCTTTTGACCGCCGGATAGGGTGCGGATTTTTGCTTTACACTTGTCCTGCAAATGGGTCATTGCAACAACCCGCTCAATTTCCTTCTTTGCCGCTTTTTTATCTATGCCTTTTAGAGCGGCCATATAGTCTAAAAATTGGGTTGCTGTGAGATCCTCAAACAATCCGAACTCCTGCGGCAAATAGCCCAGACTGGATTTCAACAATTTTTCCTGCTTAACAAGAGGATGCCCGTCTAACAGTATTTCTCCGAAGCTGGGCAGGAGGTTTGCGGTTAGGAGCTTCATCAGGGTGCTTTTACCCGCACCATTAGGACCAACAAGGCCGATTAGACTTGGACTTGCCAGCGTCAGGCTGATATTCTTAAGCGCGACCATCCCGCTTTTGTAGCGTTTTTGCAGTTCTTTTAATTCAATTTTCAAAAAATCAACTCCATTCATCTGTAATAGTGTAAGCTTAGCATCGACGAATGGAGTAGTTATGGAACCAGTGTGTAGAAGATATGAAATTTAGAAATTTATAGTAAAGCGCATACCGATAGGTGATGTCATAGGCCCAAAGTGATAATCCAGCCCGAGACGGCGCAATGCCGTTTCGACAATGTACAGTCCAAGGCCATTTCCTCCCGTATCGCGGCTTCGGGAGACATCTGGACGGTAAAAGGGTTCATATAGCCTTAATAGCTGTTCTTCCGGTATGGGTACACACTCATTCTCCACGATGAGGCTGCGACCCTTGCAATAGACAGAGAGCTTTCCTCCCGGGGAAGTATATTGGACGGCATTGGAAAAAACGTTTGATAGGGCTTTTGTCAACAGCTTCAGTGGTGCTGTAACCATGAAAGACGCACTCCAGTCCATATAAAGTGAGAGACCCTTGGCTCGGGCAATGATGATGTAGGGTTCCAGGACTTCCGAGCAGATCGTTTCTAAATTCTCAACGGTATCAGGCTCCGATATGGCGTCAAGGCGCGAAGCGTCCAGTATATCGCAAAGCTTAACTGATAAGCTATTCACCAGCTCTTTGCACTTGGGTAGCCATTCCTCGTGATTTTTATATTTTCCTACCCCGAGAATCATGTTGTCCATGATAACACCCACCGCTGTTGCCGGCGTCTTCAGCTCATGTGAAGCCGCCCTCAGAAAATCAGTCTTTGCCTTTTCCGCTGCTGCGACCTTTTTTAGCTCGGTCTCAAGAGAATCTATTGTATTGAGAAGATTCTCATAAAGTCCATTCACATTAGCGGTGAGCTCGCCGATTTCATCCTTTGTCTTTACTTTACATCGCGCATTTCGATCCAATAAAGTCATACGACGGGTCTCTTCGGATATTGCTTTGATCGGGTGGGTAATAGCGCGGGCAAGCAACAGTGAAAATATAATGGCTATCACAATGCACATTAGAATAGATATGGGCAACAACGAAACAATGACGTTGACAGCTTCTCCCACCGGAGCCAAGGTCATTGACATGGTAAACGTGCCCTCTTTGCCCTCCATTGTGAAGCTGCGAATTGCTTTGATTGTATTGGCCGAGCTGTAAAAGCTACCTGAATCGCTAAGTCCTCTCACATCTTCAATCACCACGCTCTTTATTGCATCGGTAGCAAGATCAACGTCTTCCGCTGGGTCAGAATCACTTTTTCCTGAAACAGTTTCGGATGTGACGGTAACCGTCATGTTAGCTCCCCCCGATTCCGAGCTGCTACTCCACATGGACAGGGCATACTTATCCGAATCAAGCTCAAGAATAATGTTCTTCTGCCCCTGGGCAGCAGATATTCCCATCAGCATGGCAATGTCAGCCCGCTTCGAAGCTTCCAGTTGCTTAGCCAATTTATCTGCTTGAGTGGTTAGTTCCTGTTGCTTTTGTTCCGTATACACCATTGGCATAAAGGTATAAATGAGACCATTGGCAAGCAACGCGATCAGTATCAGCAATGCCAGAGTATATAAAAAGGTTCTAGTGAAAATCTTCATCGTTGGTCCTCCAGCTTATAGCCCACGCCGGTAACGGTCACGATGCAATCCAGATTGAGTTTTTTTCGAAGATTTTTAATATGTGAATCCACCGTCCTATCAAAAACAGGCTTGTCCTCCCATAACTCGTCCAGAATACGCTCGCGTGTCAGCACCCTTCCCCTCTGTTCCACCAAGAGTCTTAGAAGCTTGATCTCTCTTGGCGTGACGTCAATGGGGCCATCAGCTCCTTGAGCTGTGTATCCTGTGAAATCAACCATTACCTCCTTATGATGCCATATGTATGAAGCCCCACCGGGTTTACCTCGCCGAAGAAGCGCTTCGATTCGCTTTTCAAGCAAGATGATGGAAAAGGGCTTTATGATGTAATCATCCGCCAAACCGTCGAAGCTCGCGATTTGTGTGTATTCATCCCCAATGGCGGTAAGCATGATGACCGGTACATTGCTTGATTTTCGTAATTCGTGGAGTACGGCAAGCCCTGTCAGCTTCGGCAGCATTACATCCAGCAGAATAAGATCAAAGGAATCCTGTTTTGTGAGATCTAGTGCCACCTTACCATCATACGCGGAAGATACCTCATATCCTGCTTCCCTGAAATATTCACAGACCCCGTCACTTGTATCCCTGTCATCTTCGACAACAAGAAGCTTCAAATAAAATCACCACCTGAAAGACAATTACTCCCCTTATCATACACCAATACAATTACCATAAAAATATGTAGCAGGTATGGAATTTGATTAAATGCACTAAAATGATAAAGAACAAGGTAATAACTTAAAATAGCATGATTTTCCACAATAAACATTGATCTGGGAACACAGTTCATACCAATCGCTCTCTTTAGGTCAAAATTGTCACCAAACAGCGTTATTTCACCATTTCATTTAATAGTGCATTTGCTATACTAAAGCAAAGTGCATTAAAAGCATTCTAACCCCAAATTTAAGTGTAAAGCGAGTGTGATTGAATTGGAGAATGATAACGTCCCTCCCCCCCTAACCGTCGGCATAGCTTATAATCTTAAAAAGGGTATTCCCTCCGATGTGGAAGACCTTGAAGCGGAATATGATTCCTTTGATACTATCGAGGCCATACGAAATGTATTCCTGGCAGAAGGTATTAGGGTTGAACTTCTTGAAGCTGATGCCGACTTTGTAGAAAAACTGAAAAAGACCAAGGTGGATATTGTTTTTAACATCGCCGAAGGTGTTTCCGGAAGAGGGCGAGAAGCCCAAGTACCTGCCATCTTGAATTTTTTAGGTATTCCTTTTTCGGGTTCTGATGAGACAACTCTTGGTTTGGCCCTGGATAAGGCGCTAACAAAGAGGTACCTTTCAACATATCATATTGAGACGCCTGCATACCGGCTTGTAAAAACTCCGGATTACAGGCAGGACTCATCACTGGACTTTCCTTTAATCGTGAAACCAAATTCTGAAGGCTCCAGCAAAGGAATTTCAGACCTGGCTATCGTTGATTGCGAAGAGCAGCTTTCACAGGTTATCGCCAGGAATTTCAAACGCTATGGGCAGCCCATGCTGGTGGAGAAGTACATAAAAGGCCGGGAATTTACTGTGGGCATTTTAGGCAACGGCAGTGATATGAAAGTATTTGAACCTATGGAAATAGGCTATCTTCGCAAGGAAAGAGAAAACGAAATATACAGCTATCAAGTGAAAAAGAACTATAAAGAGTATGTAACCTATAGCTGCCCTCCTAATCTTGATGAAAGCACCCTTGAGAGGATGAAAAAAATAGCCGGGGAAATTTATTTGGCACTTGATTGCAAGGATTTTTCCAGAGTAGATTTCCGGCTTTCGGAGGATGGCATTATTTACTTTATTGAGATAAATCCGCTTCCCGGCCTTGCTCCGGGTTATAGCGACTATCCAATGCTGGCAGAGTTTTGTGGAACGGACTATCGCACTTTAATTTTTAATGTGTTGAACAGCGCTTTAAAAAGATATGGCATGAATGTAGTCCCTTTGAATCGAGGCGAAGTAGAATGAATGAAACCATAAAAGGGACATTATGGGGGGACCTTTCACCGGAACAGTGGAATGACTGGAATTGGCAAATGAAAAACAGAATTACCTCCGGGCAACAGCTTGACAAGCTCATTAAGCTACGGGCTGAAGAAAGCCTGGAGATTGAAAAATGCCTTGAACATTTTAAAATGGCCATAACTCCTTATTATGCAACCCTTATGGACCCTGACAATCCGGACTGCCCCATTAAAAAGCAGGCCGTCCCATCTGTAAGGGAACTTATTGTTGATGACTGCGAAATGGATGATCCCCTCTGCGAAGAGCAGTTTTCTCCCGTTGATGGCCTCGTGCACCGATACCCAGACAGAGTGCTTTTCGTTTTAACACACAAATGCTCCATGTATTGCAGGCATTGTACGAGAAGAAGGATGGTCGGATGTGAGGACTTTTCCCTGAGTACTGATAAACTGGAAAGAGCTTTTGAATACATAAGGCAAAACCCAAAAATCAGAGATGTGCTCCTATCCGGTGGCGATCCCTTAATCATGCCCGATCATTGGCTTGAAAACATCTTAAAGAGGCTACGGGAAATCCCCCATGTAGAAGTAATCCGGATCGGTACCCGCACCCCGGTGGTTCTACCCATGCGTATTACAGATGAACTGCTTAGCATGCTGCGCAAATACCATCCCCTTTGGATCAATACCCATTTCAACCATCCTAAAGAAATCACCCCTGAATCAATTCGTGCCTGTGAAAAAATCGTTGATTCAGGTATACCTCTTGGCAACCAGAGTGTTCTGCTTCGCGGCATTAATGACAATGCGGATACACTCAAGGAGCTTTTTACAAAGCTGGTTAAGTTCCGGGTAAGACCTTATTATCTTTACCAATGTGATGTTGCAAAAGGTATCGGACATTTCAGGACTCCAGTTTCTCAAGGAATCGAGATCATGAAGCACATAAGAGGCTATATTTCAGGTTATGCTGTACCCGAATATGTTATTGATGCTCCCGGAGGTGGTGGGAAAACACCAGTAAACCCGGATTATATCATGAGCCTTGACGATAAAAAGGCGGTATTAAAGAACTATGAGGGCAAGCTCTATACTTACCCAAACCCGGCAAACAGTCCGGATGATCAATAAGCTATTGATCACCCGGACTGCTTAAGCCCTTTAATTACCCCAACAGCAGACGGAGAACGGCTTATAAAGGCCGGGGCGAGGCCCCATTCATTTTTGCCTTTACAGGTCGTTCCTTGTTTTTTATTTAGTACCCAGCTCTTCTATTCTATGAATAATAGCGTCCATGCTCATTTCGGTATTTACCAGCTTCTGGACCTCTTTTTGGGTTATTCACCTCAATATTATCATTACTACTTTGCCACCATTGCTTAAGGGCTTATCAAGATAGATTGTCACAGATCCGTTTTCGGTACCCTTTTTCAAATCCGAAGTTTCAAGCTTTCTCCATGAGGTATCGCCATTGACCTTATAGATGGATAAGTTTTTATGGTAGGTATAAACCTTTCCGTTAATTTTGATCCGTGAGGAATCAACTGCCTCTATCTCCTTTGCATAGGCTTCTGAGGTAATGGCATTTACAATGGACTGTACCTGGCCGCCATTAAGCCTGATCTTGGCGGGAGAGTTGATATATAAGCCGGTATCTTTACCTGTATAGGTCATGGTTTGGCCATTGACAAGAAGCGTGACCGTCTCACTCATAACAAGCTCAGTATCCACTGCACCCGCTGTCCCCCCCGTATTCATGGTGGTCCCCGTCGTCTTTTTCCCCGTAACAAGCCCATATGCGGTGT
>JAEYPI010000076.1 GCA_023410885.1 Bacillota bacterium | reverse complement strand
GTGAAAACCTTGGAGGGGCATAGGCCTTTGATGGATTTATACACCTTTGAAAAATAGAAAATATCAGAAAAGCCACAGTGCAGAGCGACCTCGTTGACATTATATTCCCCGCTTTTCAGCATGTTTTCCGCTTGATTAAGCCGAATGGCGGTCAAATACTGCCGAAAGGTCATACTGGTAGCCTGCCTGAAAAGTGCGCCAAAATACACTTGATTGAGTCCGGATAATTGCGCGACGTTTTGTATAGTGAGGGGTTCATTAAAATGTTCGGCTATGTAACGGATGGCTTTCATAATACGCTTATCAATATTTCCCGAATCATTTTGGTAAATAATCAATTCTGAAAATCTTTGCAATATGAACATAAAAAGTGCTCTGGTTTTCATCCGGTGTCCCGGTGCTCTCCTGAGCCATTCATAGTTAAGCTCATTATATAATGAGACAATATCAGAATGATGGCCGATATGACAGATAAGAGGGAATGGAAGCGTGGCGTCCTCTCCAAAAAGGGTACGCATTTGGAAATTCACCGCATAACATTCCATAAGATCGTGGGGAGAGCTTAACGCAGCCCGAAGGGCGCCTTTTGGTATACAAAGCAGATCGCCTGCAGAAACATTGAAATTGTTATGATCAATTTGATACTGGGCACTTCCTTTAACAATATAGGTTACGTCAATAAAGTCAATGATACTATTCTCAATCTTCCAATCCGATGTACATTTACGATGTATAATATAATTGATATCCGGAATCCAATTCTCATGATCTGTATCGCTCATCTTCATCCCTCATCATAAAGTAATCTTTAATAATTACAAATATACTTTAGTTTATCCATTACAAACATAAAATGTCAATGTTATACTTCAATTAAAATAACCAACAAGCCTTACCTGTGAGGGAAATCGAAAATTTCGAACACCTAAAGGTAGTAGTTGCCGACTTATTAATACTTCGCATTAATAAAAAATGTCATCGTACAGTCAAAAGATTTGAGCAAATTGCATATTTAAATTCATTAGTGGGGGCATAAGAGTGGAGATGGAACGAAAGTATTCCCAGTATCAGGCTTGGCTTCAAGAGGGTAAAACCTCTCTCACTAAGAGGATCCATCTAGTGGCCCATGAAGGTGTTCAGAAAATCGCTATAGACGAATGCACCAAAGGGCTAAAACGCCTGTTCGGAGCGGAAATATTTCAGAATGAATCAGACTATTCCATAAACTTAAGTATTAACCGTAATCTGCCCAATGAAGCTTATCAGCTTACACACGAAAAAAACAGATTTAACATAGAGGGTGGCGACCAAAACGGTCTACTTTATGGTGTTTTTACACTGCTGCTTCGTCTTGGGGCCGGAGAGGATTTTGACCAAATATCGGTTAGCAGTACTCCAGCGGTACCCTATCGGATTATTAACCACTGGGACAATCTGGATGGTAGTGTGGAAAGAGGGTACGCAGGAAAATCCATATTCTTTAAAGATTATGACTTAAACTATGATGCGGAAAGAATAAGAGATTATGCAAGGCTTCTTGCTTCAATAGGAATCAATGGACTGGCTATCAATAATGTCAATGTTACACACCAAAGCGCTCGGTTGATTACAGCGGAAATGCTGCCAAAAGTAGCTGCATTGGCGGACTTATTTAGGCCCTATGGCATCAGGCTTATACTTTCCGTGCACTTTGAAAGTCCTGTGGTATTGGGTGAGCTTGACACATCCGATCCCATGGAGCCCAGGGTTGCCGAATGGTGGGCATCACGGGCGGCAGAGGTCTATCGCTATGTGCCTGATCTCATGGGCTTTTTGGTAAAGGCTGACTCCGAATTCCGGGGAGGACCTGCTACCTTCGGGCGGACGCAGGCAGATGGCGCCAACATGATGGCAAGAGCGCTTAAGCCGTATGAAGGCTTGGTATTCTGGCGCTGCTTTGTATACGATTATCAGCAGGATTGGCGGGATACCTGCACTGATCGTCCTAAAGCGGCTTATGAACATTTTCAGCCCCTTGACGGCATGTTTGAGGACAATGTTATTCTTCAAATTAAATTCGGGCCTGTTGATTTTCAGGTTCATGAGCCCCATTCTCCTTTGTTCGGGGCCATGCAAAAGACTTCCCAGGGAGTTGAGCTGCAGATAACACAGGAGTACACCGGCCAGCAGATTGATCTATACGCACTGGCTGTGCAATGGGAAGAGCTGTTTTCCACCTCTATCAACAAGCAACGTACTTTTAAGGACTTGATCGGCAAAGAAATTGACATGATAGGTGGGGTTTCTAATATCGGAGAAGATCAAAACTGGACCGGGAGTATTCTGGCTCAGGCCAATCTCTATTCCTTTGGCCGAATGGCATGGAATCCGGAATTGAAGGCCCATGAAATTTTGCAGGAATGGGCACGGTTAACCTTTGGCTCAGAGTCCTCCCTTCTAGAAGCCTTAACGGACATGATGCTCGTCTCACGAATGGTTTATGGGAAATATACGGCCCCGTTGGGAATAGGCTGGATGGTCAATCCCGGTAATCATTACGGCCCCAGTGTGGATGGTTATGAGTATGGGAAATGGGGTACCTATCATCGGGCGGATCATAAAGCCATTGGAGTGGATAGAACGTCCCGCGGTACAGGCTTTACGCTCCAATATGACCCCTGGCTTGCTGCCATTTATGAAAATGTAGATACTTGTCCCGAGGAGTTACCTTTATTCTTCCATCGTCTTGAGTATGATTTTAAATTAAAGAATGGAAAGACATTGATCCAGCACATCTATGATACGCATTTTGAAGGTGTTGAAGAAGTAAGAGGTTTTATTGAGCATTGGAAAACCTTTGGAATTAAGGCTCCAGAGGAGGCCTATCAATCTATATTGGAGCGGTTGGAGCTTCAGCTTGTAAACGCTATTGAATGGCGGGATGTCATCAACACTTATTTCTACCGAAAGACTGGCATTCCGGATGCATTGGGAAGGGCGATTTATATGTAGGTGCGTTTATTTCACTGAATCACCTTGATAATAAGGAGGATGCGGCTGTGAGAACTGTTCCTGCAAAATCATTTGCTGTGCGAGGCCGGAAGGCTCGAATCTACATGGGTAGATATTGGACCCTCTATCTTCTCTTGCTTCTTCCCATTACCTATTTTGTGATTTTTAAGTATATACCTATGACTTATATACAAATAGCGTTCAAGAAGTACAGTATTATCCAAAGCGTTTGGGAGATGCCATGGGCGAATAACGGCGGATGGCAGTACTTCATTAAGGCTTTTTCCAACCGTGACTTCCTCTTCGCACTGAGAAACACCCTCACACTCAATCTGCTCGACCTGGTGGTTGGCTTTCCCGCTCCGGTTATACTGGCACTGTTGCTTAATGAGCTGCCATTCAGACGGTTTAAGCGGGTGACTCAAACCGTTGCCTATATGCCGCACTTTCTTTCGTGGATTATCATCTCCGGGCTTGCACTTCAGGTATTAGCACCTACAACAGGCCTTGTAAATATTGTTCTGAATCGTATGGGCCTTGATTCCATTCCTTTTCTCAACGATCCTACTCACTGGATAGCGACGTATGTAATGCTGGGAATTTGGCAAAGCGTCGGCTGGAACACCATCATCTACCTGGCAGCGATTACCGCTATTAACCCCGAGTTGTATGAGGCAGCGTCAATGGATGGTGCTGGCCGCTTTAGAAGAATATGGCACATTACCTTACCGGGATTGCGCCCCACGATCATCGTTTTGCTCATTTTAAGCCTTGGGCGCATTCTTGGCAGTGAATTTGACAGGCCCTATGCCTTAGGTAATGCTTTGGTCAATAGCGTGTCAAATGTTATTGCAACTTTTGTCTATTCAAATGGTATCCGCGGGCTGCAATTCTCGCTTACCACAGCAGTAGGACTGTTCCAGTCTGTCGTCGGCGTCATATTTGTGCTTACGGCGAACGCTGTAGCCAAAAAATTTGGTGATCGCGGTATTCTATAGGGGGGAGTGTACAACATGATTAAATCGAAAAAGACTAAATTTGGAGATTGGGTTGTTG
>JAEYPI010000030.1 GCA_023410885.1 Bacillota bacterium | reverse complement strand
GGAGGTAACTACGCCAGTTCATTAAGAGGCATTAGTATCTTAGACTTTGACGAAAAATACATTGAGGTTTACAACAATTATCAAGGTATGCTTTTTAATTATTCCGGTTCAATTCCTCGCTTTGAGGTTCGTTTTATCGACCGTGATATGATTATTGATGCTATGCTAAATGATTTAAGCCGTTATTTTGAAATAGAGGAGTTATTTGAAGCGGAGGGTGTTTTATCACCCGACGGAAAGCTCAGTGCCGTCTTTGAATGGGTTTACAGTATGGATCAGCACTTTATTGTAAGAACGATTGATCACACCATTCAGGACCGTTATATTTATGCTTCGACACTTTCTTCGTTCTACTGGCTGACCGACAGCTACCTGATCTATATTGACGCCTATAATGAGATTCCCTACGCTATCGATGTTAATTTCTCGGACCCAAGTGCTATTAATATTCTTTTTGAAGCAGGTGTGATTCAGGGAAGGGACGTAGAACCCGGACAATATCAATTTGAAATTCTGGGTATAGAGAACGATGTAATTCACCTGAAGGATATCATGAAAAATACGGAGTATAATATTCAAATTAACAGAGGAAAAAACGGAGCGATTACATTCAGCTTAAAATAGTGTCTGGATAGAGAGCTCAGATACCAATTGTGTCGAAGAAAGGCCTATGGTATAATTAATCCCTGATTAGGCATCATTATGGATGCTGAGAATTTTAGCTTATGCGGAGTTTAATATATGGGGAATGAAAGACAGAAGAAAATTCGTAATTTCTGTATAATTGCACATATTGATCACGGCAAGTCCACCCTGGCCGATCGGTTAATTGAAAAAACCGGTGCCCTCACCCAGCGTGAGATGGAGGAGCAGGTTCTGGACAATATGGAAATTGAACGGGAACGCGGTATTACCATTAAGGCACAGGCTGTACGAATGATCTATAAGGCCGATGATGGTGAGGAATATATCCTTAATCTCATTGACACCCCCGGGCATGTGGATTTTAATTATGAAGTCTCCCGCAGTATTGCGGCATGTGAAGGGGCTGTTCTGGTTGTAGACGCGTCTCAGGGCATTGAGGCCCAAACCTTGGCCAATGTCTACTTAGCGCTTGAGCATAATCTTGAGATTTTGCCTGTGATCAACAAAATTGATCTTCCCAGCGCCAGACCTAACGAGGTTATTAAGGAAATTGAGGATGTCATTGGAATAGAGGCCCAGGGTGCCCCCCAGGTATCTGCAAAAAGCGGTATTAATATTGAGAGTGTTTTGCAGAAAGTCGTTGAGGTTATTCCACCACCTTTGGGAGACGAAGATGCGCCCTTACGCGCACTGATTTTCGATTCCTATTATGATGCTTATAAGGGTGTTGTTGCCTATACACGCATCATGGAGGGCAGTGTACGTTTAGGTGAAACCATCCGCATGATGCATACCGGTAAGGAATTTATTGTAACCGAAATCGGTTATCTTAGGGCAGGTGGACTGGTCCCCAGTGATTGTCTCCTTTCAGGCGAGGTCGGTTTTATTTGCGGCAGCATTAAAAATGTGAGAGACTGCCGGGTAGGGGATACGATTACAAAGGCGGATAATCCCGCGAAAGAAGCCTTGCCAGGCTATAAGAAGGCTGTGCCCATGGTGTTTTGCGGTATCTATCCCGTTGATGGCTCCAAATATGGTGATCTTCGGGATTCCCTTGAGAAGCTTCAGCTAAACGATGCTTCATTGATGTTTGAGCCTGAAACCTCTATTGCTCTGGGCTTTGGTTTTAGATGCGGCTTTTTGGGGCTTCTTCACATGGAGATTATTCAAGAACGCCTGGAGCGGGAATACAATCTGGATATTATTACAACAGCGCCAAGTGTTGTTTATAAAATTCATAAAACCAACGGTGAGATGATGGAGCTTGATAATCCCACCAATATGCCGGACTCCACGCTCATTGATTTTATGGAAGAGCCCATTGTTAAAGCCAGCATCATGACTCCCACCGAGTATGTAGGAAACATTATGGAGCTGTGTCAGGAGCGACGGGGCAATTATGAGGGCATGGAGTACATGGAAGCCACCCGCGTCATATTGCACTATGAAATGCCATTGAATGAAATCATCTATGATTTCTTCGATGCATTGAAGTCGAGAACCAAGGGATACGCTTCTTTGGATTATGAGCTTAAAGGCTATAAGGAATCCGAACTGGTAAAGCTTGACATTAAAATGAACAGTGAAATAGTAGATGCCCTGTCCTTTATTGTGCATTCCGAAAAGGCCTACTCAAGGGGCCGCCGTATGGCAGAAAAGCTAAAGGATACCATTCCAAGGCAAATGTTTGAAATTCCTATTCAAGCCTGTATCGGCAATAAAATCATAGCAAGAGAGACCGTAAAAGCATTCCGCAAGGATGTTCTGGCCAAGTGCTATGGCGGTGATATCACCCGTAAGAAGAAGCTGTTGGAGAAGCAAAAGGAAGGCAAGAAGCGCATGCGTCAAGTAGGAAATGTAGAAGTGCCGCAAGAAGCCTTTATGAGTGTATTGAAATTGGATACTTAATCACTATGCAGGGCGGGCTTTTGAAGTCCGCCTGTTTCTTTAACAAGAGCGTCACTTTGCGAGCGGTCTAAAGTGGATCAACGATTTAGAAAGGCTGGAGTCATGAATCAAAAGGAGCTTGGACTATATATTCATATACCCTTCTGCCGGCAGAAATGTCATTATTGCGACTTTCCGTCCTATTCGGGTATGGAAGAGCATTGGGAAGCTTATACAAATGCCGTGGTGCATGAACTTATTATGAAAGCCCAAGCTTTCCAGCAATTAAAAATAAAGACCATCTTTATCGGTGGCGGAACACCCTCCCTTATACCCCATAATCATATAGAGCGGATTCTGGATACCGTTCATAGCCATTATCATGTGATAAAGGATTGCGAAAGCACCTTGGAGTCCAATCCGGGCACCCTGACGGGTGAAAAGCTTACGGCCTATCGCGCTGCAGGTATAAACAGACTCAGTATGGGTCTTCAGGCTTGTCAGGAACGACTTCTCAAAAAGCTTGGCCGTATTCATAGCTTCAATGACTTTACGCAAGCTGTAATCCTCGCTCAAAAACATGGGTTTGAGAACATAAATGCCGATATAATCTTTGGAATACCGGATCAAAGCTTTGAGGAGTGGTGTGAAACGGTAGCCCGGGTACTGGCCTTTGACTTGACGCATATTTCATGTTATAGCTTAAAAATAGAGGACGAGACTGTCTTTGGCCGGATGCTTAAAGAAGGGCATCTTCACGAAATAGAAGACGAGCTGGACCGCCGGATGTACCACTATGCCATTAACCAATTTTATCAGGCAGGTTTTGAGCAATACGAAATCTCTAATTTCGCGAAACCTCCATACCTGTGCAAACATAATATGAATTACTGGGAGCGAGGGGAGTATATCGGAATTGGAGCGGGAGCCCATTCGTTTTATGAAGAAAGAAGATATGCCAATACCTCAGATGTCCTGATGTATATTGAAGGTGTCAAAAAGGAGTCCTTAACACTTTCAGAGAATATGGGGCTTTCAAAGGAAGAAGGATTGTCGGAAAAAATAATATTGGGGCTCCGCCTTAATAAAGGTATTGATTTGGCCCTACTATCAAAGGAATTCGACATAGATTTGGAGAAAAAGTATCATAAGGAACTGGAGCAGCTCTCATCGCAAGCGCTTGTTGAACGTAACGGCTCTGTGATAAGATTAACCAAAACAGGATTGGACTTGGCTAATACCGTGTTTATTGCGTTTATTTAATCCCTTTAGATAAAGAGAGGCTCAGATAACGGGAGGTAATGTGGACATGGATATTAAGGACGATAAGGAAATTGCTTCAACAGTACCCGGGCTGGCAGAGATCAGTAAAAGCTACATGGATGACTTCTTGATTGAAATCAGAGAAATGCTTGAGGATATTGAGCTGGAATTGGTGAATCTGGAAATGGACCCGGGCAACAGGGATATTCTCAATTCTATTTATTGCAGCTTCCACACCATAAGAGGTCTGACAGGCCTTTTAAATGATTCAGCCAGCACGAAAATCGCCATAGCCACCGAGGAGCTTCTGGAGGCTGTCAGGAAATATAGTCCCATTACCGCGAGAAACATAATCAACCTTATCCTGGATTCAGTCAACTTTATTAAAAAGCTTTGTTACAATACGACGGATAGGAACGATAGCAGCTTACCGGGGGAAGTGGAGCAGCACATCCTAAGTATCAAAAAAAATAGAGAGGATATATTATTGGAAATACGCCAACCGATGGAACAGGAATCCCGGATTGGAGAAATCCTGGTTCAAGAAGGCGCAATGGAGCGCTCAGAGGTCGAGGATATTTTAAATAAGCAAACAAGTGTCTATGGAAAGATGAAATTCGGCGAGATAGTCTTAAGAGAAAAGAAAGTGGATGCCTCTGATATTATTAAAGCCATACGCATGCAAAAGGTCCGCAATACCTCAACGGCTGACCAATACGTCAAGATTCCCCTGGAACGATTGGATCAAATTATTGGCCTCATTCAAAATGTCAGTGCCATTTACGATTCGGTTAAGGATGAGGCTGTCCTGCGTTTTGGAAGCAATGACGCCCTGACAATCGAATCTACCAAGGCCTATCATCTCATTAACGATGTCCGAAATATTTTAAAAGAGCTCCGTATGGTGACCTTACAGCAGGCCTTCCAGAAGCTGACCCGTGCAGCTTGCTCTATCATTGAAGAAAATCATTTGGAGGTTATGTTCTCCACCATGGGGGAGAATATCGAGGTTGATAAAGAGATTGCAGATCGACTTGCACTTCCTTTGGGCGATCTGGTGAGGCTTTTACTTGAAAAGGCTTATGCAGATGGGGCGCAAAAGGCTCAAAAAATAGGGAATATTGAGGTGGTCGCATACGAAGAAGGGAACAATGTTCACATTGATATTACCGGAGATGTGACGGTGGACCTGGAGGTACTGAGGTTTGACCATCGTTATTTAGAAGCAGCCAAAAAACTGAGCACCATGAAATGTCGCTTAAGTCTGGACGATATGAACAGCGAAGGGGTACGAATAGCGATTATTCTTCAACGATAGGCTGGTTGATTGTGCAGTGGGATTATTAATAGAATAGCTCAAAATGACACAAAATACCCGTGTGTAAATGCACGCGGGTATTTGCATGTGGGCGCATAATAGGAGCATGGTGCCGCAAAGCTATTGACAAAGGGTGTGCATAATGCTATTTTAAGATTAGTGTTAGCACTCAATGATCGAGAGTGCTAACAAAAAACAAGGAGGTGAGGTCATGGTCTGGGAAAATGAGCTGAACGATAGAAAGCGCGCTATCCTGAAATCTATTATTGATGATTATATCCAATCCGCACAGCCTGTCGGCTCCAGAACAATTGCCCGGAAACATGAACTCGGTCTGGGATCGGCAACGATCCGCAACGAAATGGCGGATCTCGAAGAATTGGGCTATATTACCCAACCTCATACATCGGCTGGACGTATACCCTCCGATAAGGGTTATCGATTTTATGTTGATAATCTCATGCAGATTCATATCCTTGCTCAAGAGGAAATGATAAAAATCAGGAAGGCAATGGATGATCGGATTGAGGAGCTTAATCAGCTGGTAAGAAGAGCAAGCATGATTATTTCCAATATTACCGGGTATACCTCTGTTGTTATGACACCTCAACTTTCCAGGGCAATAATTAAATCCATCCAATTGGTGAGTGTCGACGAAAAGAGGATTCTGGTCGTTGTTGTAGCCGGAGGGGGGATTGTCCAAAATAAGCTCATCAAGCATGATTATCTGTTGGATGAAAACTTATTTGTTCAATTGACTCAAGCTCTTAATGTGATTATATCAGGGAAAACTATTGATCAAGTCACCATGCCCATGGTCTTGGAGCTTCAACAGAGCATTAAGGTGCCATCAGATCTGATTTTCTCCATACTGGAAGCAGTAGAGGAGTGTGTGCGGAAAATTGAAACCAGTGACGTTTATTTGGATGGTATCACTAATATATTGAATTATCCTGAATTTAACGATCTTTTTAAGGCAAGAGAAGTGCTGGATTTGTTGAAGGAAGAAGAAGTTATTACTGCATTGGTTAAGAGCGCAGTGACTAAGCAACAATTTGATTTCAAGATTGGAAGCGAAAATGAAATCAATCAGATGAAAGACCTCAGTATTATTACCACAGTCTATGGCAGAGAAGGCAAGGATCTGGGTGCTATCGGTGTTATTGGACCCACTCGCATGGCCTATGGTAAAGTGGTTTCTTCTATTCAGTACATCAGAGGACTTTTGAATCGAGAAATTATCCGATTATTCGGAGATGATCCCTAAAAATAAGAAAGGAAGTACAGGACATGTCGCTTAATTTTGAAAATGACATAAAGGCAAAGGAGAAGGGCAAGACATCCACGGAATCCGTTGATTCTGATCCCATCATCGAGACTCCTTCGAATGGTGATTCCAAGGACGCAGCAAATAAGGAAGAAAATGTTGACAACAACCTTAAGGAGTCTATTGCAAAAATAGAAGACGAAAACAAAGAGCTTCTTGATCGCATGCAGCGTCTGGCTGCCGAGTACGATAATTTTAGAAAGCGGACTCAAAAGGAAAAGGAAAAAATCTACAGCGATGCGCTGGCTGATGTTGTTTCGAAATTCATACCCGTTGTCGACAATTTGGACAGAGCGCTAAAGGCAGCTGAAACGGAAGAAGGCCAAGGTCTGAAAGAAGGAATAACACTGATATCCAGACAATTCTCAGACATTCTTGGCAAATTGGAAGTAAAACCTATTGAGGCCGTCGGCACAGTATTTAACCCCGAACTTCACAATGCTGTCATGCATGTTGAAGATGAGGCCTTGGAGCGGAACATTGTTATAGAGGAATTCCAAAAAGGATTTATCTATAAGGATGAAATCGTAATCCGTCACTCCATGGTAAAAGTGGCTAACTAATGGACTTTCTTTTTTGATCTTAAATATATAAAAACAGGAGAGTGTTTTAAATGGCAAAAGTAATAGGTATAGACCTTGGTACAACTAACTCATGTGTCGCTGTTATGGAAGGCGGCGAGCCCGTTGTTATCGCAAATGCGGAAGGAAACCGCACAACCCCGTCAGTCGTAGCCTTTTCAAAGACAGGAGAAAGGCTAGTTGGTCAAGTGGCCAAACGTCAGGCTATCACTAATCCCGAAAGAACGGTTATCTCTATTAAGAGAGACATGGGAACTGACAGAAAAGTAAAGATTGATGATAAGAACTTCACTCCTCAGGAAATTTCAGCCATGGTGCTGCAAAAGCTCAAGTCCGATGCTGAGAGCTATTTAGGTGAGACTGTAACACAGGCGGTTATTACTGTTCCTGCTTATTTCTCCGACTCCCAGCGCCAAGCAACAAAGGATGCCGGGAAAATTGCCGGTCTTGAAGTATTAAGAATAATCAATGAACCCACAGCCGCCGCTCTTGCTTATGGCTTGGACAAGGAACATGATCAAAAGATCCTTGTTTTTGACTTAGGTGGCGGTACCTTCGACGTTTCCCTTCTTGAAATCGGAGACGGGGTGTTTGAGGTTCTGGCAACCCACGGTAATAACCGATTGGGCGGTGACGACTTTGACCAGCGCGTTATAGACTGGCTGGCTGACGGTTTTAAACGTGAGAACGGTATTGACTTAAGAAGCGACAAAATGGCCATGCAAAGACTTAAGGAAGCGGCTGAAAAGGCAAAGGTTGAGCTTTCTGGCGTCAGCCAATCCAATATCAATCTGCCCTTTATCACAGCCGATGCAACCGGGCCTAAGCACTTGGACATGAACCTGACACGTGCTAAGTTCGATGAACTGACAGCTGACCTGGTGGAGAAAACCATGGAACCCACCCGACGCGCATTATCCGATGCCGGCCTTTCTCCCGATCAGATTGACAAAATCCTTTTGGTTGGAGGCTCTACCCGTATTCCTGCCGTTCAGGACGCTGTTAAGAAATTCTTGGGTAAAGAACCCTTTAAGGGCATTAACCCTGACGAATGTGTAGCAGTTGGCGCGGCTATTCAGGCCGGAGTACTTTCAGGTGAAGTCAAGGATTTGCTTCTTTTGGACGTTACACCGCTCTCACTGGGTATCGAAACCTTGGGTGGCGTGTTCACAAAGCTCATTGAAAGAAATACCACCATTCCTTCAAAGAAGAGCCAAGTATTCTCAACGGCTGCCGATGGGCAAACCAGTGTAGATATCAAGGTTTATCAGGGCGAACGTGAGATGGCGGCCTATAATAAGCTGCTGGGTAATTTCCAGCTGACTGGTATTCCACCGGCTCCCCGTGGTGTTCCTCAGATCGAGGTTACCTTTGACATCGATGCCAATGGTATTGCACATGTTTCCGCACGTGATATGGGTACTGGCAACGAACAAAAAATCACCATCACCGCCAGTTCCAACCTCAACGACGCAGATATTGATAAGGCGGTAAAAGAAGCTGAGAAATATGCTGCCGAGGATAAAAAGCGCAAGGAATCCATTGAAACGAGAAATGAAGCCGATTCTATGGTTTATCAGAGCGAAAAGGCATTGAAGGATATGGGTGACAAGCTGAGTCCTGACGATAAATCATCAGTAGAAGCCGAGATCAATAAGGTTAAGGAAGCCTTAAAGGGTACCGATGATGCTGCCATTAAGCAGGCTACAGAAGCCCTGACTCAGGCCTTCTACGGTGTCTCCCAGAAGATGTACCAGCAGGCCGGACCTCAGGGCGCAGGTCCTAACGCAGGTCCTGGCTTTAATCCCGGAGAGGGTGCCGGTCCTCAGGACAATGTTTACAATGCCGATTATAAGGTAGTTGATGAGGACGATAAGAAATAATTCCTACGGGTTTTCAGCCTGAACGGGTAGCTAAAGAAACGGTATTTGCCTAAAACACTGGTTTACGGCATTTACCGTTTCACGTTTCTTCTATAGGTCAACATGTGGTGAGCAAAAGCGCACCTCTACTTACGGGTCGAGGCTTGTGGTGCGCAAAGCGCACCTCTACTTACGGGTCCAGGCTTGTGGTGCGCAAAGCGCACCTCTACAAAAAGTCCAGTTATGGAGGGTTTAACTTGGCGGACAAGAGAGATTATTATGAGGTGCTTGGTGTCGGTAAAGGCACCTCGACGGATGAAATTAAAAAAGCCTACCGAAAACTTGCCAAACAATACCACCCCGATGTGAATCCGGGGGATAAGGAAGCAGAGGCTAAGTTCAAAGAGCTTAGTGAAGCCTATAGTGTATTGAGTGATGACCAGAAGCGCTCAAATTATGATCGCTTCGGACATGCTGCTTTTGATGGATCAGGTGGAGGCTTTGGTGGCTTTGAAGGCTTCGGCTTCGGAGGCTTGGATGATTTATTTGAAAGCTTTATGGGTGGAGGCTTTGGCAGAAGCAGCAAGGCAAAGAAAAACGGTCCCCAACGCGGCAATGATCTCCAGTACGCCATGGAAATCACTTTTGAAGAAGCAGCCTTCGGGGTAAATAAAGAGATTTCCATCTCAAGGCTTCAGAACTGCACGGTATGCAGTGGATCTGGTGCAAAGCCCGGAACCTCAGTGGAAAGCTGTAAGCATTGCCAGGGAACCGGTCAGGTACGCTATACCCAGTCCACACCGTTTGGTCAGTTTGTTAATGTAAAGACCTGCGATGTTTGCCGCGGGGAAGGAAAGATTATTACCCATCCTTGCGAGACTTGTCATGGTAAAGGAAGGGTCTCGAAGAATTCACGTATCAGCATTAACATTCCATCAGGCATTGATGAAGGCCAGACCATCTCTTTGAAAGGGGAGGGAGAACCCGGCTTGCGCGGCGGTCCTGCAGGGGATTTGTATGTTACAATACATATTAAACCCCATGCCATATTCAAGCGTGAAGGTTATGATGTAGTGTGTGATATTCCTATTTCCTTCACACAGGCCGCCCTGGGAGCAGAAATTGATATTCCCACAATCGATGGTATGGTCAAGCATTCCGTTCCTGAAGGAACACAGACCGCTACGGTTTTTAAGCTGAAGGGTAAGGGCATCAAGCATCTGAGAAGCAATGCCCGGGGCGATGAGTATATCCGTGTGAATGTCGAAGTACCAACAAAGCTCTCTCAGAAACAGAAGGAGCTTTTGCGGCAATTGGCCGAGGTAAGCGGGGATGAAGGACTTGAACAGAAAAAGGGATTTTTTAATAAAGTCAAAGACCTGTTTAAAGATGGATAGAAATACGCTATACCCATAATAAAATGGACGGAATAAGCCTAAACCCTAAAGAAAAACGGAGTAATGTGGGTGGTGATATTCCGGCATATGAACGAAGAATGTTCAAAAAGAAAGCAGGTACCCCATGAGATGGATTGAAATTTCTGTTACTTCCAGTGAACAGGCTGCTGAGGCCATTGCCGAACTCCTGATGAGCAAGGGGGCTAATGGAACGGAAATGGTTGACCCCTATGCCTTCCGACAGGCGCTTGAAAATAATAAATATCTGGATTATGCCGATAATGGCCTGATTGACAGCTATGGTACCGATGTGATTGTAAAAGCTTATTTTTCAGATGACCGGGACCCTGTAGTGCTTTCGCAGGAAATACAGAATAAGCTGAAGGATATGGCTGAATATATCGACTTTGGCCCTTTAAAGCTGCAATGGACCGTAAGGGACGATACAGAGTGGAAGGATAATTGGAAACAGTATTTCAAGCCTTTCCGATTTACTGAAAAGATTGTGATAAAGCCAAGCTGGGCGGATTATGCCCCCCTATCCGATGATATAATTATTGAATTGGATCCAGGCATGGCTTTCGGCACCGGTACTCATGAAACAACTCAAATGTGTGCCAAGCTGGGGGAAAAATATCTCGAGCCGGGCGACCGCGTGCTGGATCTAGGTTGTGGAACGGCTATTCTTGCTCTTACAGCGGTTAAGCTGGGAGCATCGTCCGCACTTGCAGTTGATATTGATGACGCAGCGGCAAAAACTGCGCGTCAGAATGTGGAGAACAATCATGAAACTCAGAAAATTGAAGTGAGACAGGGTGAGCTTCATCATATTGAGCAGAAGCCCTATGATCTCATCTTTATTAATATCATAGCGGACATCATTCTTTTGCTTTCCAATGAAATCAAGCATTATACAAGGCCCGGCACCAAAATTCTTCTGTCCGGTATTATCAAAAGCCGACGGGATGATGTAAAAGAAGCCTATGAAGCTTTGGGATTTAATTTAATGGAGGAGCTAACACTGGGCGAGTGGGTGGCAATGGCGTTTCATGCATAGATTCATGGTGGAGCCTGAAAATATTGATAATGGGATGATTACCCTTGTAGACGAAGATCTTAAGCATCTTCGCCAGGTCTTGAGGATCGAACCCGGAGAAGTCATACGGGTTTTTGACGGGACCGGTATGGAGTATGAAGCTACGCTTCTCACGGTTGAAAAAAACAGGGCCATTGCCAAGGTGTTATTTGCATTCCAGTCCGAGGCTGAACCTAAAACGCGGGTCACTCTTTTTCAGGGACTTCCAAAAGGTGAAAAAATGGAGCTAGTCATTCAGAAGGCTGTGGAACTGGGAGTGCATAAAATTGTACCGGTTATCACCCAAAGAACGGTGGTTCAGCTGGATAGGAAGGACAGAGAGAAGAAAGCAGAACGCTGGAATCGAATAGCAAAAGAAGCAGCCAAGCAGTGCAGGCGGGCCTATGTTCCCGAGGTTTCGGCCCCTATAGAGTTTAAAGAGGTGATTGGCGCGTTTGAGCGTTTTGATGCCGCTTTGATGTTCTATGAGAATGAGGAAAAAAAATGTTTGAAAGAACTATTGAAATGTTATAATATTAATAAGATTAAAGATATTGCACTGTTGATAGGCCCGGAAGGCGGTTTTTCCGAACATGAGGTGGAAAAATGTGTGCTTTCGGGTTATACTATTGCCAGTTTAGGTAAAAGAATTTTACGTACTGAAACTGCAGCAATTTCTGCACTTTCAATTATCATGTACGAGATGGGTGAACTTCAGTAATGGGAAAAACAACTTTCGTTATCACCGACGATGCTATTTTTATGCGTACACTTCTAAGAAAGATTATAGAACAAGCTGAAGAGTATGAAGTGGTTGGGGAAGCCTCAAATGGTCGCGAAGCGATAGAGGCCGCTCGTAAGTATAAGCCCGATATTTTAACATTGGATATCACGATGCCGGAAATGGATGGAATTCAGGCTATTCCTGAAATTCTAAGATTAAGCCCTAACACTAGAATTATTATGGTTTCAGCTATGGGCCAGCAGTCCATGGTTATTGAGGCTATCAAGCAGGGTGCCAAGGATTTCGTGGTAAAGCCTTTTGAAAAATCAAGGGTATTTCAATCTGTACGAAATGTGCTAGGAATGTCTATTTAAACCGTCATTAATATAGCGTAAGGAGAAAAAGCTTCATGCTTAGAAGTATGACCGGCTTCGGCCATTGTGAATACTCAGAAAATGATATTACTTTTACCATTGAAATCAAAACTGTCAATCATCGCTATACTGACATTTTTTTAAGGATGCCTAAACAGATCTCTTCCTTTGAGGAACGGGTACGTTCTCTCATCAATAAAAAAATTCAAAGAGGCAAAATAGATATCTACATAACATATGATAATAAATCCGCTCAAGCTCAAGAGGTTTTACTGGATGATGGGCTGGCGAGGTCCTATTGTGATGCCCTAAAAAAAATCGCCGAGAGCCTTGGACTTCGCGATGATATTTCAGTCACCTCATTGGCTCGTTTCCCGGATATTATCAAAGTGGAAAAACGAGAAAACGATGAATTAACGGGAGAAATTCTGGAGAAAGCCGTTACAAAGGCGCTGGATGTGCTTCTGGACATGAGGGCTAAAGAAGGCGAAAAGCTTAAGCTCAGCCTTATGGAAAACCTGTCAAATATAGAAGCCCTGATGGAGAAGATTAAGCAGAAAGCACCTGTTGTGGTTAAGGAATATAAAGAAAAGCTAGAAGGCCGTCTGTCCGACCTCATTGATATTCAGAGGGTTGATCCGGCGCGCATCGCTACCGAAGTTGCCTTATTTGCCGATAAATGTAGTATTGATGAAGAACTGGTACGATTGAAGAGTCACATTATTCAAATGAAGGAAATGCTCATTGAAGGCAGCCCGGTGGGCAAGAAAGCGGATTTCATGATTCAAGAAATGAATCGGGAAGTCAATACCATCGGCTCAAAAGCCAGTGATCTTGAAATCATTCGAAATGTCGTTGAATTGAAGAGTGAAATAGAAAAGCTGCGCGAGCAAATCCAGAATATTGAATAATGCGAAATAACGGAGGAACCTTATGAAGCTTATCAATGTTGGCTTCGGAAACATTGTTTCAGCTGATAAAATTGTTGCGATTGTCAGCCCTGAGTCAGCCCCTATTAAGCGTATTATCCAGGAGGCCAGAGAACGTGGCGGTTTAATTGACGCAACCTATGGGAGAAGGACTCGAGCGGTTATCATAACGGATAGTGATCATGTGGTGTTGTCGGCCCTTCAGCCTGAAACGGTGGCCCATAGATTTGAAGAACGCGAGACAGAGAGCCATACCGAAATTTTGAACGATCTGGAGCAGGAACAGGAGGAAACTATATGAAGCCTGGACTGCTTATTGTTCTATCTGGGCCGGCCGGTGTTGGGAAGGACAGCATTGTTCGTAAAATGATGAGCTTAAGTGATTGTGTGGTGCTTTCAATTTCTGCTACCTCACGGACACCCAGACCTGCCGAAACCGAAGGGGTCAATTATTTCTTTAAAACCAGAGAGCAATTTGAAGAAATGATTAAAAACGACCAGCTTGTCGAATGGGTGGAGTATTGCGGTAATTATTACGGTACACCCAGAGAGTTTGTTTGCAGCGAAATTGAAAAGGGCCATATTGTTATTCTTGAGATTGAAGTTGAGGGCGCTCTCAATGTAAGAAAGCTTTTTCCGGAATGTGTTCTCTCTTTTATACTTCCTCCGGACTTTAGCGAGCTTGAAAAAAGGCTCAGAGGAAGGGGAACCGAGACTGAGGAATCCATTATTAACAGACTTAAGCGAGCAAAAGAGGAATTCCAGTATATTGATCAATACGACTATATTATTTTGAATGACAATGTGGAAGCAGCCGCACAGCGGTTTGTGAATATCGTTGAATCCGAACAAATGAGAACTAGCCGAAATAGTGAGTTAATAGAAAAATTTAAAGAAATTTAAGGAGTGAATAGATATGATTTATCCCCCTATGTCGTCATTACTCAGAAAGGTGGATAGCCGTTACACCCTGGTGATTGCAGCAGCTAAACGTGCCCGTATGCTTACAAATGGGGCCAAGAAGCTCACCAGCCATAACTCGGCTAAGGATGTCACCATTGCCATTAATGAAATTGATGAGGGCAAGGTTACTTACCATAAGATTTATAAACAGGTCTCCACCCATGAAAACATGGTCGAAACCTCACTCAATAATAAAGAAGAATATTGATAGAGAAAACGGGTTAGAGGAGGAATAAATCAATGCAATTTGAAAAAACCATGGAGAAAATTGTTGCACTATGCAAGAACCGTGGCTTTATCTTTCAGGGGTCGGAAATCTATGACGGCTTGGCTAACACCTGGGATTACGGGCCCTTGGGTGTCGAGTTCAAAAACAATGTGAAAAAAGCATGGTGGAAGAAGTTTATTCAGGAAAGTCCATATAATGTGGGAGTGGATTGCGCTATCCTCATGAATCCACAGGTTTGGGTCGCGTCCGGCCATGTTGGGGGCTTTTCAGATCCCTTGATAGACTGTAAACAGTGTAAGACAAGACACAGAGCCGATAAGATCATTGAAGACTATAATCAGGAAAATAACATTCAAATGGCTGTTGATGGTTTGTCCAATGAAGCAATGACAGCCTATCTCAAGGACAAAAATGTCCCCTGTCCCAACTGCGGTGGCCATGACTTTACCGAAATCAGAAAATTCAATCTCATGTTTAAGACTTTCCAGGGTGTTACCGAGGATTCAAAGAACGAAATTTACTTACGTCCCGAAACGGCACAGGGCATTTTCGTCAACTTTAAAAATGTTCAAAGGTCCACGAGAAAAAAGATTCCTTTTGGTATAGGGCAAATTGGCAAATCCTTTAGAAATGAAATAACACCGGGTAATTTTACCTTCAGAACGAGAGAGTTTGAGCAGATGGAGCTGGAGTTTTTCTGCGAGCCCGGCACTGACCTTGAATGGTTTACTTATTGGAAGGATTTCTGCAAAAACTGGCTTCTGAATTTTGGCATGAAGGAAGAGAGTATCAGACTTCGGGATCATTCACCCGAAGAATTATCCCACTATAGTAATGCCACAACCGATATTGAGTTTAAGTTTCCCTTCGGATGGGGTGAGCTCTGGGGTGTGGCCGACCGTACCGATTTCGATTTAAAGCAGCACATGAATCATGCTAAAGAAGACCTTTCTTATTTTGATCCCGTAAAAAATGAAAAATATGTCCCGTATTGTATTGAACCCTCTCTGGGCGCAGATCGTGTGGCTTTAGCCTTCCTTTGTGATGCCTATGATGAGGAAGAGGTTGCTGAAGGCGATGTGAGAACTGTACTTCGCCTGCATCCCGCTCTGGCACCTGTTAAGGCAGCTGTCTTACCGCTTTCTAAAAAGCTTTCAGAAGAAGCTTGGAAAGTTTATGAGAGTCTTAACCAGAATTTTGTCTGTGAATTTGATGATGCCGGTTCCATCGGAAAGCGCTACAGAAGGCAGGATGAGATCGGAACGCCGTTCTGTATCACTTTTGACTTTGATTCTCTTGAGGACGGTTGCGTTACAATACGGGAGCGCGATACCATGCAACAGGTCAGAATTTCGATAGCTGGATTAGGGGATTACTTTAGGGATAAAATAGCACTATAATGAGTTATGTTATTGTTCGTGATTAGGGAGCAAAAATGAGCGCTTCTTAAATATATAACCAGGAGGTATAAAATGGTTAAATATGTTTATCTCTTTAATGAGGGAAATGCATCCATGAGAAATCTACTCGGTGGAAAGGGTGCCAATTTGGCAGAAATGACCGGACTTGGATTACCTGTACCCAGAGGCTTTACTGTAACAACAGAAGCTTGCACCCGCTATTACAATGATGGTAAGAAAATTGAGAAGGACATTGAAGATCAGATTTATGAATATCTTTCAAAAATGGAGCAGATTGTTGGAAAACAATTTGGAAATCCTGAGAACCCATTACTTGTCTCTGTTCGTTCTGGTTCAAGAGCCTCCATGCCCGGTATGATGGATACCATATTGAATCTTGGCCTTAATGATGTTGTTGTAGAAGGTCTTGCAAAGCTGACTAACAACCCTCGCTTTGCATATGACAGCTACAGAAGATTCATGCACATGTTTAGTGATGTTGTCATGGGCATCGAAAAGAATAAGTTTGAACATATTCTTGAGTCTATGAAGGAAAGCAAAGGCGTTCATTTGGATACCGATTTGAATGCTGATGACTTAAAGGAATTGGTTAAGAAGTATCACGAGCTCTATAAGAAGGAAAAGGGAGAAGCCTTCCCACAAGAGCCCAGTGTACAGCTTTTAGAGGCTGTTAAGGCTGTTTTCCGTTCATGGGACAATCCCCGCGCCAATGTCTATCGTCGTTTAAATGATATTCCCAGTGATTGGGGTACGGCCGTCAACGTACAGGAAATGGTCTATGGTAACATGGGCGAAGACTCAGGTACAGGCGTTGCTTTCACACGTAACCCCTCTACAGGTGAGAAAAAGCTCTATGGCGAGTTCTTAATGAA
>JAEYPI010000263.1 GCA_023410885.1 Bacillota bacterium | reverse complement strand
AGGTGACACACCTATGCCTGTAAAATAGCCCCGCCCTGTTTTTTCAGGATAGATAGGTCCGGCAAAGCCGACCACTCGTCCACCCACCTCAGCCACTAAGAAAGGTATGTTCTTAATGGCGCTTTCTTCTATCTCACTTATCCAGAGAGGGTTTTTAAGGTCGTTAAGCATTTCGGAAAGACCGAAACAGCGATTGGAGTCATATAAAGAAATATGAATCCCGGATTCACTGAGTGCAGATTGCTTCTCTTTTATCCGGGTGGGTATGGAAAACGTTGAAAGATCAATGTACATGGCACTTTCGCGGCCTCGCTCAAGATATCCGCATTTTATAATGTTAGTGTAAAGCTTCGTGTCTACAGCGATACCCGGTGCATTATTATGCTGGTGACCCTTTGTGTCAGGTATATACCATGGTAAATGAATAGGGTTGAAAAACAGTACATCGCTTACTGTTTTTCCGGCAGCTTGAAAGCTGTTCTCCAGATATGTAAGTAAAAGACGGGTACTTTCAAGGGTGTCCACCTGTTCATCCAATACAAGGCAAGTAAAATAGCCCCGTTCATTGCCAGCCGGCAAGTCATCCCCTGTGCATCCGCAGATAAATCCTAAGCCACCGGCTTCCTCCAGTACGAATGCATGCTGATTTGAAAAATATTTATTTTTCAAAAATAGATTGGTAAAACTCTCAGGCGTATGCTCAACATAACCGTCAATCACAGCGCGCCTGTTCCATAGTGACGTAATAGCATGAAGGTCATCGATAGAAAAATTGCGTATCATATTATTCCTCCTTGGATGGGAGTGGGAGCAGTGGGAGCAGTGGGAGCAGTGGGAGCAGTGGGTGCAGTGGGAGCAGCGGGTGGCAGCGAAATTTTACCGAGTAACGCAGCATTCTTAGCACCCGTTACACTGGGGATATTACCGGGAATGCCGTGCAGGGTACAGTCGGCCAGAAGCGCAAAGGCAATGGCCTCCTTGGCATCACTGTTGCCCCCGGTTTCTTCCTGAGTGAGAACATCAACACCAAAACGGGCAAGCTCCTTCCGAATAAAATCAACGAGGGTGGGATTGTAGCATCCTCCGCCGCTTAAAATCATACGGGAAGCAGGAGAACATGGAAGTATAAAATCACGATAAGCCTGTGCAATGGATGCAGCTGTTAGTGCTGTTGTTGTCGCTATGACATTTTCCATAGGAATGTCTTTTTGCTGCGCTGTGGCTATAAGGGCATCAGCATATTCTTTCCCAAATACCTCGCGGCCGGTGGTTTTTGGTGGAAGCTGGGCAAAGTACGGATGTTGCATAAGAGATTGTAAAAGCCAAGAATCAACTTTTCCACGGGCGGCAATACTACCGCCTTTATCCATGGCCAGCAGACCCTTTGTACTCCGTGTAACAAGAGCATCAATCACCATATTGCCTGGGCCGGTATCAAAGGCATAGACATCCTTCACGCCGCATCCCTTCGGAAGCACGGTTATATTTCCAATGCCACCTAAATTTTGTAACAAAATAGTTTCCGTCTCACTACGATACAAAAGATATTCTGTGAAAGGAACAAGCGGTGCTCCTTGACCTCCGGCGGCCATATCTGATACACGAAAGTCTGAAACGCAGACAACTCCGGTCCTTTGTGCAATAACGGACCCTTCGCCAAGCTGAACAGTATAGGCACAGGATTTTTGGGGAAAAGGCTCATGCCATAGGGTCTGGCCATGGGAGCCAATGACATCAACATCAGCGGGGGAGAGACCAGCTACCCTGATTACCGAAAGCGCAGCTTGGGCATATAGCTCTCCCAGCAGGAAATTTAAGCTTCCAAGACGTGTAACGATTGCATTCTCAGGGGTAAAGCAGTGAAGAATTTCATTGCGAATGGCTTCAGGGAAAGGTTTGTTTTCAAAGGCCAGTAAGGTAACCTTAAGGTTCGGGGCTTCCCCCTCAATACGAATTGCGGCGGCATCAATACCGTCTACCGATGTACCGGACATAAGCCCAACCGCAATGCGATCGGGCTTATCTGAAATTACAAATTGTCTCATTTTATCACCCTTTTACGGCACCTATGGTTACACCTTCAAGAAAATACTTCTGCAGGCTGAAAAAGAGAATAAACATAGGCAATGCCGACAAAGTAGCACCTGCCATCATTGGTGCAAAATAGGTGGTGTTGGCAAACTTAAAGTTCTTAAGTCCTACCTGTATTGTCTGCATGGCTTCCTCGCTGGTGACGAGGAACGGCCAGAAGAATGTGTTCCAGCTGTTCATGAATGTGAGTATTGCCATTACTGCCAGAACGGTTTTGGATAATGGCATGATAATTTTCCAATAAATCTGTAATTGATTACAGCCCTCAATTTTAGCACATTCAATGATTTCAGTTGGTATGCTTGAAATAAATTGTTTACACAAGAAAACATTGTATGCTGTAACAAAAGTAGGCGCAATAAGAGCGAGATATGTATTATCCATCTTTAATGTATTTACAACCAACATATAAAGGGGCACCTGTGTAACCTGATAGGGTATCATCATGGCGCATAATAATGTAAAGAAGAGAATCTTGCTCCCCTTAAATTGTATTTTTGAAAATGCATACCCGGCAAGTCCCGCAAAAATGACATTACCTGAGACTATAGCAAATGATACGATCAGGCTGTTAATTAACCAACGAAATGAATACTTGCTAAAATCAAAGAAAAATTTATATGAATCAAATGAGATACTCCTCGGGAAAAGTGAATATGATGCGCCACCAGCCTCAATAGGAGGACCAAAGGAGGATACAAGCATATAATAAATAGGGAATAATGTTATAATCGCAAGAAAAAGCAAAAATAAAGATATTAGGCTATTACGCAGATACAATAACTTTCGGTTATCAAGATGTTGAGAATATAAGCCTGACATTTCGTATCTCCTCCCTTAATATTCTACGTCTCCGCTGATGAACTTAAATTGCACCAGGGAAATTCCGGCTATAACTATCGCCAAAATGATGGACTGTGCACAGGCAAGGCCGTAATCAGAGTAACGGAATGCATTGTTAAAGATAAGCAGCCCGACCATCGTTGTGCTATTGTTTGGTCCGCCGCCAGTCATCATATATGCGTTCATAAATACCTGAAACGAATTTATAATGCCTGTTACCAATAGAAAAAGCGTGGTGGGTTTTACCATTGGTATGATAATGTAACCCAGCTTTTGAAAAAATGTTCCGCCATCTAGATCTGCGGCTTCATAAAAGCTATTGGGTATACCTAAAATTGCCGCAAGATAAATGATTATATTTGCACCGTGTCCCGCAAGAAGTGTCATAACAACAAGGCTAAACATTGCTGTAGAGGAAGAACCAAGCCAATTTTGGTTCTGGACTCCGAATACATGCAAAATATTATTTAAAAGACCTGTCGGCAGAGGATCGTATATCCATAGCCATACAACCGAGAGCGCAACGCCCGACGCGATGCTGGGAAGATAATACATCGACTTGAACAGGGACTGAAATTTCTTACTAAATGGAAGGATTAGTATTGAGACAGTAAAAGCGATAAACAGGCTTAAAGGTACAGTGAATATAGTATAGACAAGTGTATTACCGATAGATTTATAAAATAAATTATTTGTAAAAGTAGTCTTGAAGTTGTCCAGACCAACAAAAATTGATCCTAAGGGCTTAAATTTATGAAAACTTGTAAACAGAGCACTTATAACAGGATATATAGTAAAAACAGCAAAGATAAGCATTGCCATAGCAATAAAAGCATAGCCCCATAAATCCTCACCGGTTATATGCTTTTTGGAGATAGATACGTTTTTACTTAATTTGGCTGATTTCATTTATAACCTCCTGCTCTTACCTTATTATAAAACTTCAGGGGCATTGAGCCTATCAGGATTTTTTAAAGATGTGAAAGAAATTATTTGGTAAATGCTTCCCGTCATTTAAGCGGGAAGCATTTACCGTTAAATACTAGGGTAATATTCTATAAGATTTAGTCTTTAACTATGCCATCTTCACCAAAGATTTCGATAGCAGCTTTTTTGACCTCTTCATACATCTGATCGGGTGTAAGCTCATTAGCAAGAAGGGCCTGGAATTTTGGTACTATAACCTCATCCATCAGTCTTGAATGCTTAGCGCCCAATTCAGCGGGGATATCAGGACGTGGCTCTGCTGCCTGAGCGGTTAGATTCTGCATAGCAGCGGCGTTTTCGGGGCTGCGGGGTACTTCGTTATTAATTTTAGCCATAGCTTCACGAGAGGATTTGCTTAACCCTGAAAGGTACAACTCATTAGCGGTATAACCACCGACGTCGCCTGCGGACATAAAGTATAGAGCCTTTACCATATTGGCCAGATGCTCAGCAGTTGGTTCTGCTTTACCACGGAACATGGAGTAACCGCCGGCTGCGCCTTGTGCTGCCTGCTTCTCACCAAAGAAGGTAGGTACGGGCAGAACAACATATTCTGCTTCTTTACTGTTTTCTACAGCACTATTGTCATTAGCTTGAATTTTTTTATTGTTTGCAAGAGCAAGACTCTCGAAGTTAGCAAGACCTTTACCGAAAATCATTGTCTGTGCAGTTAAGAACATATTCCAGCGTTTACCGGCATCTACGCTGCCCATTTCCTTGGGGGTAGAGCCATCATCTATGATCTCACGAATGCAAGCAAGCAGGTCTCTGAAATTCTTGCTTGTATAGGCATATTTGAGTTCCTTATTGAAAGGAGAGGGCATACCTGCATTCTTTGTAAGGATATTCAGATAGTCGGCAGCCGTAACACCCGCACAAGCAAATATAAACCCATAACGACCTTCTTTTGAACCGGCTTTGATTGCGCTACGGAATTCATCATATGTCCAGCCGTTTTTCTGGATTGTTTTCCAGTCAATGTTGGCTTCCTCAAGCATAGCTTTGTTTCCGCCTAAGGCTTGAATGGATATGTAGGTTGGCAGTCCATAAAGTCCGTCACCATTCCTGTAGAAAGCAAGAGCATTTTCATCAAAATCTGCTAATTGCTCAGCAGAAAGAAGATTTTTAATATCAAGAAGGAGGCCGGTGTCGATGTATTTTGCTACATTATCATTCTCAACGAAAGCTATATCAGGGGGAGATCCTGCATTAACCTGCACGTCCATTTTATCTTTGTAGTCCTCCCAGCTGGCTGTTTGGAAGTCAAGTGTCAAGTTAGGATAAATAGCTTTGAAATCAGCTGCCCATTTTTCCAACTGATCCTGATAGGTTGCTGAGACTGGGGGTAGTAACAGGGAAATAGTGTCCGGCTTAGCCTCAGCAGGAGACGCGGACGGCGTGGCACTCGATGTGGTACTCGGTGTGGCAGTCGGTGTAGATGATGATGGCTGACTACCACAAGCGCTAAGCATACCTACAGCCATTACCAGAACAAGAACAATTGATAATACTTTTTTCATGGTTTTTCCTCCTCAACATATTTTCATAATATTATAAATTGAAATATTATGACGATTTAGAGAACGTTACATTGATGGCCTTACGAAGCATACCGCCATTTTCATCTATT
>JAEYPI010000242.1 GCA_023410885.1 Bacillota bacterium | reverse complement strand
AGTTAGATTAACGGTCGAATCTTTGAAATCGGAGTCGTTTTATTGTATAATTTTGCTGTACGCTATTGCAAATGATTTTGGCTACAGCTTGTATGAAGAGCTTTTATCATAAAATGCATCAGGTAACAAGCAAGGCAGAATATATTCAGCAGAGGGGCGGCAGGTACAAATGAAAATGCTTATACAATATCTGAAACCCTACATGATGCGCATGTCTTTAGGATTTTTGATTAAATTCATCGGGACTATCATGGATTTACTTATTCCGTGGGTTTTAGCGCATATTATCGATGACATCATTCCTTTAAATGACATTAAACAAGTCCTGCTACAAGCCGCTTTGATGCTGTTTTTTGCCTTTTGCGCAGTTGCCGGAAGCGTGATTGCTAATACTATGGCGGCGCGCGTGTCCCGAGATATCACCAGAACCATCCGTCACGATTTGTTTAAGAAAATTTGTTATCTATCAAGTGCCCAGGTGGATGCTTATTCAGTGCCTACCCTTATCTCCCGTATGACAACGGATACTTATCATGTCCATCATATGCTGGGCATGATGCAGAGAATTGGTGTGCGCGCGCCTATTTTGCTTATTGGGGGAATTTTGACGACCTTGTCTCTGGATTTGCCGCTTACACTGGTCTTGATTTTTACCATGCCTTTTATTGCGGCGGTGGTCGTTTATGTTTCTAAAAAGGCTGTACCTCTCTATGCTCAGCTTCAGAAAAAAGCCGATGTCATGGTTCGAAAGGTCAGAGAAGTCATTGGCGGCATCCGTGTGATAAAAGCCCTATCTAAAGAGGATTTTGAACAAAACCGATTTACTGAAATTAATAAGGATGTTATTCAGTCAGAGAAAAAAGCGGGTAATACCATGGCTGTGGCCAACCCAACCGTCAGCTTATTATTTAATATTGGGTTAGTTTTAATCATTATTGTGGGTGCCTATCGGGTTAACGCAGGCTTGACTGAAGTGGGTAAAATCATTGCCTTTCTAACCTATTTTACTATCATTCTCAATGCGCTGCTCACCCTGAACAAGATATTTACGGTCTATTCGAAAGCCATTGCCTCAGCCAATCGCATTCAAGAAATTTTGAATACCGAAGAAGATCTGGTTGTGGAAAGCCTTGAGGAGGCTGAGTCTGCCAAAAAAGAAGAAAGTCCGGCGGAGTATCATATTGAATTCAATCAAGTTTCTTTTAAATATAATAAAACGGGCAAAGAAGGCGAAGGCGAGGACCAGAACAATATCAAAGCCATTGATTTCCGCATCAAGCGCGGACAATCGCTGGGTATTATCGGTTCAACAGGCGCGGGTAAAACCACCATTGTTAATCTATTAATGCGATTTTATGATATTTCAGAGGGTGAGATAAAAATTGAGGGGAGAAACATCAAAACCATTGATAAGGGTGAGTTAAGTCGCATGTTTGGTGTGACCTTTCAAAACGATATTCTATTTGAGGATACCATCTACGAGAATATCCGCCTTGGAAGAGCGCTGAGTGAGGAGGCTATCAGCGAAGCGGCTGAATATGCTCTTGCAAAAGAATTTATAGAAGACAGGGGCAATTCCTTTAGTGAGGGCTTATCCATCAAGGGTGCCAATTTAAGCGGCGGACAAAAACAGCGGGTGCTTATTTCCCGAGCGTTGGCAGGAAAGCCTGAAATTTTGATTTTAGACGATTCTTCAAGCGCCTTGGATTATAAGACGGATGCCATGCTGCGAAGGGCTCTAAATGTCCATTTTGCAAATACAACCAAGATTGTTATTGCACAAAGGGTAAGCTCGGTGATGTCCCTTGATCAAATTCTGGTTATAGAGGATGGCGAGCAAATCGGATATGGCAGCCATGAGGAATTAATGCAAAGCTGTGAGGCCTATCAGGAGATCAGTAGAATGCAAATGGGTGGTGAGACGGCATGAAAAAGAAAACGCTGATTCGTTTAGGCACTTATTTGTATCAATTTAAGCTTCTTCTAATACTTGCGCTGGCCTTAGCCGTAGGCAGTAATGTGTTTGCGCTTTTTGGACCCAAGCTATCGGGCTATGCCATCGACAGTATGGAGCTGGGTACGGGTAAAGTTGATTTTGACCGAGTCTTTTACTATGCAGGAATTATGGTGATATTTTATATTGCCTCCTTCATCATGTCTTATATTCTTTCCATCCTCATGATCCACATCAGCCGAAAGGTTGTCTTTAAGATGCGGGAGGACGTCTTTAATAAACTCATGAACCTGCCTGTTTGGTATTATGACACCCACCAGACGGGGGATATTATCAGTAAAATGTCCTATGATATTGATACCATCAATGCCTCACTGTCCAATGATCTTATTCAGATTTCTGCAAGTCTGATTTCGGTGGTCGGTTCCTTTGTGATGATGCTATCCATATCACCGGTATTGGTTTTGATTTTTACAGTGACCATTCCGCTATCTGTGCTTGTGACAAAATTTATAACAAAGCGAACCAAACCCTTGTTTAAAATAAGGTCAGCTAAGCTTGGTGAGCTCAATGGTTTTGTGGAAGAGATGATCACCGGGCAAAAGACCTTAAAGGCCTATAACCGAGAGCAATTCACTCTGGATAAATTCGATGTAAAAAATCAGGAAGCGGTTAACGCTTATTATAACTCAGAATTTATGGGAGGCATTAATGGGCCCTCCATTAACTTTATTAATAACGTTTCGCTCTCGTTAATCAGTGCACTGGGCGCCATTCTCTTTATAAAAGGGAAAATGAGCTTAGGGAATATCTCCTCTTTTGTCCTGTATTCCAGGAAGTTTTCAGGACCCATCAATGAAGCCGCCAACATCATCAGTGACTTCCAGTCTGCCTTGGCAGCTGCGGATCGGGTTTTTCAGCTTTTGGATGAGGCGGAGGAAGAACCCGATGGGGCCGGGGCCGAACCCCTTGAGGTCAAGACGGGGGAAGTGACCATGGAAAATGTGAGCTTTGGCTATACCAAGGATAAAGAGATTATTCACAATCTCAATATGCACGCAAAGCCGGGCTCTCTCACCGCAATTGTTGGTCCCACGGGTGCGGGGAAAACAACCCTAATCAATTTACTCATGCGTTTCTATGATACGGATAAGGGCGAAATCAGAGTAGATGGTCAGAATATTCGGGATGTAACGCGTAAAAGTCTTAGAAAAGCCTATACCATGGTCTTACAGGATACTTGGCTTTTCCATGGCACTTTTTTTGAGAATATTGCCTATGGGAAAAAGGACGCTACAATGGAAGAGGTGGTGGCCGCCGCCAAGGCTGCAAAAATACATTCCTATATCAAGCGCTTACCCGATGGCTATAATAGTATACTTCAAGAGGATGGCTCCAATATATCAAAGGGCCAGAAGCAGCTTTTAACCATCGCACGAGCTATACTCATTGATGCAAAAATGCTCATATTGGATGAAGCCACGTCCAATGTGGATACCCGTACTGAAATACAAATCCAGCAGGCCATGCGCAATCTCATGAAGGGGAAGACCTGTTTCGTCATAGCCCACCGGCTGTCTACTATTCGGAATGCGGATCACATTCTTGTGGTTAAGAACGGCAATGTTGTGGAGCAGGGGACCCATGAATCCCTGATGTATGAAAATGGCTTCTATAGCCAGCTCTATTATGCACAGTTTGAATAATGGCAACTTGTTCATCGCCCATTCCCCTTTCGAATGAAAGGGGGGGAGGGGGAAGTTTTGGGCCTTCCGCTGTTCCAGCGCATAAAAGCCCACGCTGCACTTAATCCCTCACTTGTCCATTCTGCCAATCAAGTCAATAAGCTCGCCTATTTTGTCCATATGCTGTTTTTTTTCAATCATAAGAATGACTTATTATTTACCTGTTCATATCTTCTATTATTAATCGCCCCGTCCACATAGCAAGGAAAATAGGGGGATCGTAGAAAATATTTACTAAAATGAGTAAATCATGTATTATCTAAATAATATTGCACATTGTTCCGGCCAAATTAAGGTGGAGTAAAATCATGTGTTACCAGGTAGAAAGCTTGACAAAAAAATTTGACGGCAAAGAAGTCCTGCATCAAGTAAGCTTTGATGTACAAAAGGGTGAAG
>JAEYPI010000230.1 GCA_023410885.1 Bacillota bacterium | reverse complement strand
CCCATACTCAGAGTAGAACTTCAAAATTAATTCAAGGTTTGCTATGCAGATGAAAAAATTGGTATTGACAATATATAATCAAATATAATATAATATTTGGCAAAGCATTGACGAAGAGAAGTAGCATGAATTATCGTTCACAGTGAGCGGGAGATGGTGAGAACCCTGCAAAATGAATTTATGTGAATAACACTTTACCAGCTGCAAGCTGAAAGTCTTTTGACGAGTAGGTACGACGTAAGCCAAACGTTACTATGGCAAACACTAAGAGCGACTGCAATTTGCAGTAAATCAGGTGGTACCGCGGACTAATTACAGCTGTTCGCCCTGAAATATTATATTTCGGGCGGGCAGCTTTTTTTTAATAAATGCTCTCCCGGACAACTTCAGTATCAGAAAAGAAAGGGAGAGAATTTATGTCAGATATGTATCGCAGCAAAACAATGGACCAAATCTGTGAAAAGGATATCGGCTCCGTGCTGAGAATTGCCGGTTGGGTTGAGAATATCCGCGACCATGGCGGTGTATCTTTCATCGACTTACGGGATATGTACGGTGTGATGCAGGTTGTGTTCAGAAATACCAACCTGCTGAAGGGGATTAAAAAAGAAGAATGCTTATCCATTGAGGGTATCATTGAGAGCCGTGACGAAGAAACCTACAACCCGAAAATTCCGACAGGAACCATCGAGCTTGAAGCACATAAGGTTACCGTATTGGGAAGGGTTTACAAGGATCTTCCGTTCGAAGTGACGACTTCTAAGGAGATCCGTGAGGATATGCGCCTGAAATACCGATACCTTGACTTAAGAAACCGTAAAGTAAAGGATAATATTTTGTTCCGTTCAAAGGTCATCAGCTTCTTAAGACAAAAGATGGGCGAGATGGGATTTGTAGAAATCCAGACCCCTATTTTATCTTCATCTTCTCCGGAAGGCGCACGTGACTACATCGTCCCTTCCAGAAAGTACAAAGGCAAATTCTATGCATTGCCGCAGGCGCCGCAGCAATATAAGCAGTTGCTGATGGTATCCGGCTTTGATAAATATTTTCAGATTGCACCCTGCTTCCGCGATGAGGATGCACGTGCAGATCGTTCTCCGGGCGAGTTCTACCAGCTTGACTTTGAGATGAGCTTCGCAACCCAGGAAGATGTTTTCCGTGCAGGTGAAGAGGTGTTAACCGCTGCTTTCAAGAAATTTGCTCCGGAGGGATATGAAATTACAGAAGCACCGTATCCGGTAATCAGCTACAAGCAGGCCATGCTGGAATTTGGTACCGATAAGCCGGACCTTCGAAACCCTCTCCGTATTATCGATGTTACGGAATTCTTCCAGAGGTGTACCTTTAAGCCTTTCCACAACAAGACGGTAAGGGCTATCAAGGTTCATGCCCAAATGTCAAAAGGCTTCCATGAGAGGATGCTGGAATTCGCACAATCCATCGGCATGGGAGGACTTGGCTACCTTGAAACACTGGATGATATGTCCTATAAAGGACCGATAGATAAATTCATTCCTGCGGATATAAAGAGCGAGTTGGCTGATAGAGCCAATCTGATCACGGGTGACGTTATCTTCTTTATTGCAGATACGGAGGAAATGGCATGCAGATACGCAGGACAGATCCGCAATGAGCTTGGTGTACGTCTGGACATCTGTGAGAAGAACTCCTACCGTTTCTGCTATGTCAATGATTTCCCGATGTACGAAATCGACGAGGAAACGGGTAAAATAGGCTTCACCCATAACCCATTTTCCATGCCGCAGGGCGGTTTGGAGGCACTGACTACCAAAGAGCCGCTGGATATCCTAGCCTATCAATATGATATCGTATGCAATGGTGTTGAGCTTTCATCTGGAGCAGTCAGAAATCACGATATGGACATCATGGTGAAGGCATTTGAGATCGCTGGCTATAATGAAGAGACCTTAAAGGAAAAGTTCGGAGCGCTGTACAACGCATTTCAGTTTGGTGCTCCGCCTCATGCGGGTATGGCACCGGGTGTTGACCGTATGATTATGCTCCTTAGGAATGAAGAGAACATCCGTGAGGTTATTGCGTTCCCCATGTGCAGCAGTGCGCAGGATCTGATGTGTGGGGCACCGAGTGAAGTTACCGAGCAGCAGCTGCGTGAAGTTCATATTAAGTTGAGACATTAACCGGCAATCGTTAAGTAAAATCGGCAGTTGAAGAAAGGAGAAAAAAATGGAAATAACGAAAACAGAAATCGAAAAGCTTGCTAAGCTAGCAAGATTGCGCTTTTCCGATGAAGAGCTTGAAAAGTTTGCAGATGAATTTGATGACATTATTGCATTTGCGGATACCATAAATGCGTCCGTTGAAGGCGGAACGGATGAAATCCGGAGTGTGGGCTCCCAGCTGGTTTCTTTTGAAGAGCTGCGTATGGATGAAGTTATCCCGTCCCTGACAAATGAAAAGATCCTTTCTAATGTAGAAGGCCAAAACGGGTTCTTTAGCGTGAAGAGAAATATTCCGCCAAGGAACTCGACCCGTGAGTAAAGGAATATTCAACAAGACTAGACCCGTGAATAGAGGAGTAGTGGGAGCAAAAAATGAGAGAGATAATATCTGAATTATCAGCCAGGCTTCAAAGCGGTGAAATATCCTCTGTTGAACTGACGAAGGAATATATCCGGGCTATTGAAGAAGCGAACCCCAAGATAAATGCCTTTGTTCATACAACCTTCGATACAGCGTTGGAAGGTGCAGCAATCGCAGACAGGCTGCTCAAGGAAGGCAATGCTTCCGTATTATGCGGTATTCCTATGACCTTAAAGGACAATATCTGCACAGATGGGCTTCTGACAACCTGCTGCTCCAAAATCCTGGACGGCTTCAGACCCTATTACGATGCAGCCGTTTGGGAGAAACTAAAAGCAACCGGAGCCGTTCTTCTGGGCAAGGCGAACATGGACGAATTTGCCATGGGGAGCACCTCGGAATCGAGCTGTTATGGGGCTCCGCTGAATCCAAGGAATACCGGGCATGTAACCGGGGGGTCTTCCGGCGGCGTTGCGGCAGCGGTGTGTGCAAATATGGCAGCTTATGGCCTCGGTTCAGATACCGGCGGTTCTATCCGGCAACCGGCATCCTTCTGTGGTATAGTCGGACTGAAACCGACCTATGGAGCAGTCTCCCGCTATGGCCTGATCGCCTATGGAAGCTCTCTGGATCAGATTGGACCTTTGACCTACAGCGTGAAGGACGCCGCAATCGTTTTTGATGCAATCAAAGGCTTTGACAAACGTGACCAGACAAGTAAAGCCTATGATTACGGCAATCTTATGAAAGGCCTGGATCAGGATATCAAGGGAAAGAAAATCGGTGTTGCCGAAGAATTCTTTGACGGTATTGATCCGGATATGAAAGCGCAGATTTTTGAAGCAATAAAACTATATGAAAAGAATGGTGCGGAAATAATCAATATAAAGCTTCCGACATTGAAGCTGGCACTTCCGGTTTATTACATCATCGCCTGCGCGGAGGCCTCCTCCAACCTGGGAAGATACGATGGCATCCGTTATGGTCACCGTGCATCGACCTACGACAGCATCGATGATATGATTTACATGACCAGAAGTGAAGGCTTCGGTGACGAAGTAAAACGCCGTATCATGCTTGGAACCTATGTGCTATCCAGTGGCTACTATGATGCCTATTATAAGAAAGCCTGTGTAATCCGTGAGCAAATTAATCAGGAATTTGGTGATATCTTTGAAAAATGCGATGTACTGATCGCACCGACTGCGCCAAATACTGCACCTCTGTTGAATGCTCAGGGAGTAAGTCCGGTTGAGATGTATCTATCCGATATCTGTACCGTGCCCATTAACATCGCAGGTATCCCGTCCATCTCTGTTCCTTGCGGAAAGGATGCCAAAGGTCTTCCCATCGGTATGCAGATTATGGGGAGAAAATTTGATGAGGCAGCCATCCTGAATATGGCGTATTTCTATGAGCAAAACAGCGAAGACAAGGTGGGCGTTTATGAAGGGGGTGTCAGAGTATGAGATATGAAATAGTCTGTGGTATAGAAACGCATATTGAGCTGGCAACCCAAACAAAGATTTTCTGTGGCTGTACCACCCAATTCGGAGGTGCTCCCAATACCCATTGTTGTCCGGTCTGTACCGGACAGCCGGGCTCTCTGCCGGTTTTAAACAAAAAAGTGGTTGAATATGCAATAAGGGCAGGTCTTGCAGTGCATTGCAGCATCAATACCAATTCTCATATGGACAGAAAAAACTACGTTTATCCGGATCTGCCCAAGGCATACCAGATTTCACAGTATGACGAGCCTCTTTGTGAACATGGGTATATTGAACTGGATAGCGGTAAACGGATTGGCATCACCCGTATTCATATCGAAGAGGATGCAGGTAAGCTGATACATGAAAATGGCTATACCTATATTGACTATAACCGTGGCGGCGTTCCGCTGATCGAGATTGTATCCGAGCCGGACATCTCTTCTCCCGAGGAAGCCAAGGAGTACGCGGAAAAACTGCAGCTGATTATGCGTTATGTGGGGATTTCCGACTGTAAGATGCAGGAAGGTTCCATGCGCTGTGACGTTAACGTCTCCCTTCGTGAACCAGGTGCCGCAGCATTCGGAACCCGGACAGAGACCAAGAACATTAACTCACTGAACTTCATACAGAAGGCAATGGCTGCTGAGGTAGAGAGACAGACTGATATTTTGGAGTCCGGCGGAACCATCGTTCAGCAAACCATGCGTTATGATGACGTATCCGATTCCGTATCCCCGATGCGTGAGAAGGAAAATTCTGACGACTACCGTTATTTTCCTGATCCGGATATCCTTCGTTTCAGGATTTCTCAGGAGAAGGTGGATCAAGTTCAAAAAACACTGCCGGAATTGCCGTTTGACAAGCTAAAACGATATATAAGCGAGCTTGGGCTTCCGGAGATAACTGCAAGACAGGTGTTTAAATACCGGCGTGTCGCAGATTTCTTTGAAGAAGCTTTGGCAAATGGTGCAAGTGCTAAAAATGCTTCCAATCTGATTACCGGTACGATTTATTCCATCATGAGCACGGAGGAAGACAAAGAGCTGTTTAAAGTATTGATTTCTGCGAAGCAGTTTGCCGAACTGGTAAGACTACTGGATGACAAAAAAATCAACTTTGGAATGGCACAGAGTACCCTCCAGCGGATGCTTGAAAGCGGCAAATCCTTGGAGGAATATATCAAGGCGGAAGATTTGGTCGGGGTTTCTGATGATGATTTAACAAGATTGTGTCAGGAAGCAATCGGGGCAAATCCGAAGGCTGCAGAAGATGTAAAAGCCGGTAAGGACAAAGCCATTAACATGATGTTCGGTTATATTATGAAACAAACCGGCGGCAAAGCGGATGTCCGCAAAGCTGAAGCCATATTGCGGGAATTGATTGGCAGGAATACCTGACTATAAATCTCCTCGACAAGGTACTCTGTCTAAAAATGCAGGAAGCGGGATTAAATCCTTCAGAAATGGCGCCCTGACTTTCTATTTTTAAACGAGGAATGCCTCCTAGTGGCGGTTTTGGGATAGGACTTGAACGGCTTAAAATGCGGTTATTTGAATTTAATAATGTTCGTTACACCAGTTTGCTTCCTTTTGTTTCCTAGAGATGTAAAAAGAATTACACCTTAGTTTATCCTTTGCTCAGAAGAAATTTTTGAAATTTTGAAATTTAGATATTGCAAGATGACGGATTAGCTGCTATAATAATTACAGAATAAATGTTAAAAGCAAAGGTGCTTTTTACCGATTGGTGAGAAGCGCCTTTTTTAGTACTGCTGTAGTATGAAGGACTGATTCAGAAACGGTAGGGTGTGAGACAGATAAAGTATTTCTGTGTAAATGTGTAAGATGTAAAAAGAATTTTGGCGTGGGTAGGGGTTCATGATGCAGTTTGACAAAAAAATGATATTCGGATTGACGGTAATTGCTAACCCTGCTATAATTCATTTAGAAAAAAAACAGCAGAAATTTGACAGAAACAAGGGCGTTTCACCAAGATACTGGTACGCCCTTTTTTGTATAATTTAAGCCTATATTAACAGACGTATCCTTATGGTTTATCCCAACATTCTGAAAGGAGATTAAATTAATGGAAAAGAGTTTGGAGGACTTTGGCTCAGGTCTATTTGGATCAAATGTATTTAATGAAGCGGTGATGCAGGAACGCCTGCCCAAACCAACCTATAAGAAGCTTAAGAAGACAATTACAGAAGGCTTGCCTCTTGATCCGGATATTGCTGAGGTTGTTGCTTGTGTCATGAAGGATTGGGCAGTTGAAAAAGGCGCTACCCATTTTACTCACTGGTTTCAACCCATGACCGGTATAACTGCTGAAAAGCACGACTCCTTTATATCTCCGACTGATGATGGAAGAGCCATAATGGAGTTTTCAAAGAAAGAGCTTATCAGGGGTGAACCGGATGCTTCATCCTTCCCCTCAGGCGGCCTTCGTGCGACATTTGAAGCAAGAGGTTATACGGCCTGGGATTGTACCTCTCCGGCTTTTGTTAAGGATCATACCCTGTACATACCAACAGCCTTCTGCTCCTATACCGGAGAAGCCTTGGATCTTAAAACCCCCTTGTTACGATCTATGGAGGTTATTTCAAATCAAGCCCTTAGAATTTTAAGGCTTTTTGGGGATACCACCACCAAGAAAGTCGTTACCACCATGGGTCCGGAACAGGAGTACTTCTTGGTTGATAAAGCATACTTCCTGAAGCGTAAGGATCTTATTTATTCGGGAAGAACCTTGTTTGGCGCAAAGCCTCCCAAAGGACAGGAGCTTGAAGACCATTATTTCGGAAATCTCAAAGACAGGGTGTCCCAATTTATGCATCAACTGGATGGCGAGCTGTGGAAGCTGGGTGTCACTGCAAAAACAAAGCATAATGAGGTTGCGCCTGCGCAGCATGAGCTGGCTCCCGTCTTTACCACCACTAACATTGCCACGGACCATAATCAATTGACCATGGAGATTATGAAGAAGGTAGCAGACCGACTAGGTCTTGCCTGCCTGCTTCACGAAAAACCTTTCGCAGGCGTTAATGGTTCCGGTAAGCATAATAACTGGTCAATGTCCACAAACGAGGGCAGGAATCTCCTTGAACCCGGAAAAACACCGGCTGACAATGCGCAATTCCTGGTGTTCTTAATGGCTGTTATTAAAGCCGTGGATGAATACGCAGATCTCCTGCGTTTCTCAGTGGCGACTGCAGGAAATGATCACAGACTTGGTGCGAATGAAGCACCTCCTGCCATTATGTCCATTTTCCTGGGAGATGAGCTCACGGATATCATTGAGCAAATTGAAACAGGTGTAACCAAGAACAACGGGCACAGCAGGACCTTGGAAATTGGCGTTTCAACGCTTCCCATTCTGCCTAAGGATTCCACAGACAGAAACAGAACCTCACCCTTTGCCTTTACCGGCAACAAGTTCGAGTTCCGTTCAGTGGGATCTTCCCAGTCCATAGCCACTCCCAACTTTATCATTAACACCATCGTAGCTGAAAGCCTGTGCCAGATAGCCGACAGGCTTGAAAGAGCAGATGATTTCCAAGCTGAGGTTAATGCAGTTGTCAAGGATATTATTAAGAAGCATAAGCGCATTATTTTTAACGGAAACAACTACTGTGAGGAATGGGTGACCGAGGCTGAAAAGAGGGGACTGCTGAATTTAAAAACAACAGTGGATGCAATTCCTTCCTTAATCGCTGAAAAGAACTTAAAGGTTTTTGAAAAGCATGGGGTTTTGTCACCGGTTGAGATGCATTCTCGTTATGAAATACAGCTGGAGAGCTATATTAAGACTATCAGAATTGAAGCGTTGACCATGGTTGAAATGGCTAATAGACAGATTCTCCCAGCTTCATTGAGCTATGTCAAACAGGTGGCTGACACCGTAACTTCCTTGAACGCAGCCGGTGCAGATTCTTCATCCACAAAGGATATCCTTAAAAAGCTTGTGACCCTGACCTCAAGCTTAAAAGCCAACGCAGATCAACTCAATGATCGTGTTGAGGCTTTGGATGCACATGACGGTAATTCTCTTGAGCATGCGAAGGACTGCCAATATGAGATCATCCCCATTATGAACAGGTTGAGGGATGATGCAGATAAGCTTGAGCAAATGATGGATGCAAACCTCTGGCCCATGCCCACCTACTGTGATCTTCTCTTTGGTTTGGTCTAAAAGCTATTAATGTGAGTTGCTAAGCGGGAGGATAAAGTACCTGCCTAAACAGCAGGGAAAGTGAAATGCAGGCCGTAACATGAAGTGAATTCTGCCGCATCGTTAAAAAAGCCCCTGGTTACAGGGATCAAGAAGCCGAGCCCCGCGCACATGGGCGAAGGCCATGGAAGATGGGAAGAGTTTGGAAGCACCATTGAAGAATCTCCCGGTGTAGAGGAAACGGCATGTATTGAAAGTGTGGTTCGGAACTGGAGAGACCCTACCCTGCACGAGTAACCGTAAAGTGAAGGCATATAAGCAAAAATGTGAAATTGTTCTTCTGCGGGGAGGGAGTCAGAGGGGTTCATAGTACTTAATAATATACGGACAACAAAACCGAATAGAGGAAGGAACCCTGCTTCATTCAAGTTTCTGGAGGAGGTAAGAGCGAGTGAATGCCCGAAAGGCTAACAACACCCAGGATGCAAGGGCGAGCAGCAAGCACAGCTTGCGACCAGCCATAGATAAAGTTCGACAACTTCAAAGGAAACTCTACCAATCAGCCAAATCAAACAGCAAGAGAAAGTTTCATGCCCTTTTTGACAAGGTGCACCAAAAGGATATTTTATTAGAAGCATGGAAAAGGGTCAGAGCCAAAGGTGGCGATGGCGGTATTGATAGGATTAGTATCAACGATGTCAAAATATCGACCATTACCAGTAAGGAGAACGTACATTTCAAAAGGGAATGGCAAGATGAGACCGTTGGGCATACCGGTGATAAAAGACCGGATTGTACAAATGGCTGCATAGCTTGTAATGGAATCTGTCTTTGAAGCAGATTTCAAAGTGCTTTGAGTGAAAGGGAGCGGAGTGTCTGTGGCAAGGCGAGCCGTCGCCCTTGAGCAGACACTCTCCCTTTTTATTCCCCTTTATCCGAAAGGTCAAGGAAGGATGCTTCATGGTTGAAGGACATGCCTACAAAGATCCATGGCTTTAGGGTGACGGCTGGCTGTTCACTGGGGAAAGCCGCTTTTTGTATAAACCAATTGACCCCGAACCAGTGTGGCTTCTACCGAAAGATCCTTGTTCAAGATCACCAGGTCGCCATCCTTCCCCAAATCTATGGAGCCTTTGGTACTATCCAACCCCAAAAGTTTTGCCGGATTGGAGGTCAATAAGGGGATGATTTCCTCCAGCCCTTTTCCGGTAAAAGCCTTTAGATTATTAAGAGCCTCAACCATAGTCAGGGTGCTGCCGGCGCGAATTCCGTCGCTGACCAGCCGCGCATCGCCATTGATGACCTCAATGGCATTGGCCCCAAGAACATATTGACCATCCGCGAGACCGGCTGCCATGATGCTGTCGGTTACGGCTATGACACGTTCAGAACCCTTAATTTTAAGGAGCAGACGGACCATGCCCGGATGGAGGTGCCTACCGTCACAGATGGCCTCACAGTATATGTCGCTTTCAAGTACGGCCCCGCTGATGGCGGGTGCATGCTGATGCATCAATTTCATGGCGTTGAAGGTATGGGTGGCGCATCGGGCACCGTTTCGTATACAGCCCATAGCGGTGTCATAATCGGCTCCCGAATGGCCAATGGCCACTACGATGCCCAGTTGGTTGATTTTTTGGATCAATTCAGGAATTCCCTCAACCTCAGGGGAGACGGTAATATATTTTATCCTGCCGTCAGCAGCCTGTTGATACTTTTGCAGGAGGTGCCAGTCTGATTTCATGAGAAGATGCTCGGCCATGGCTCCTTTATACTGTGGCGCAAGGAACGGTCCCTCCAGGTGGATAC
>JAEYPI010000196.1 GCA_023410885.1 Bacillota bacterium | reverse complement strand
CTTCTCGCCATACAGGCCGACAGGCTTGCGGCCCTAGAAACTGTTTCCAATGAAGATCTCTCCACCATTGTGGAGGAGGATATCGACAAAATAAATATAAGTGATTTAATGCGGTGATAGTGTAAATCACTTTACTTTCGGCTAACATTAAAAAAGTAGTTCACGCGAAAAGAGGTGCACTTCATTCAGCAGGGCACCTCTTTTGTTCATTACGACATCCATTGTGATCTTACCTGTGTGGCCCTTGATGATGACTGCTTATGCTCACGGCCTCAATACCCAGCAGGGTGCAGAGCTGTTCCAGCTCCTGTGTGCAATCGCCATAACAAATGGCAAAGTGCTGGCCGGAAAAATGGCGGATAAGCATATCCATGCTTCCGTCTATTTTTACGTCCAGCGCCGGCATATAGCCCTGACGCAATTCAGTTTTTTGGCCCTCACCTGTAAAATACACCATGTGATAGCTCCCCACATCCTCCACAAGGCGCATGACGGTTACGCGCTCAGGTCGCATAACAAAACTGGCCTGTATGCCGTGGAAGCCGTCATGGGGCATGAAGTTGCAGATTTTACGCTCCCCATCTCCCATAGAAAAGGGCAGCATACCACAGGAAGAGAGCTTAATGGTGTCATGGGTGTTATGAATGGTGTCACCGTATGTTACGGTTTGCCCTGTGAGCAGGGATAAAATCTGCATGGAGACAGTACAGAGCATATCACCCTCACAGGATGACACAACTCCGGTGTCGGCCAGCGCTGATAAGGGCACGCAGGGGACCATTTTATATTCTTTTGAAAATTCGTATTGGCATTTGATATTGATAGCATCCAGTCCCTGATCGGTGCACAGCTCTTCAAGTGCGCCGTATATGCCACCTGCCTTTAAAAGACTATCTTCACGGACGTCGGAGCAAACCTTACCCGCTTTTCTTAAGGCTTCCGCAGCCTCTTGGCGGCGGGCAGGGGAGAGGCTCTCAGCCTTTGTGATGAGGCTGTAGGAGTCAAAGTGAACCACTTCCGGGCCAATTCGGGTACGTAGTAGGAGATGATCAAAGGTGCCCGGATAGATATTCATAGAACTGTACCCTACAAGGCCGATGCGAATGCGCTTTAGTGCTGTTTTTGTAGCTGCGGCACGGCAAAAGCTCACGGCTTTTTTAACAGTGATTTCATCGTCTGGCAAACCCAAGAGGTCTGCAAAGCGATAACCCGCCCTTACCATGGAACCTTTGAACATGGCGTAGGAGACATAGGAACCGGTACTTTCCAACCTTTTTCCATCATCCGCCATGAACATGGGAAAACCCCAAAGAAGCAGGGGGAGATGTTCAATTTCCCTTAATACAGCCATGGCTGTAGTGCATTCCATCCAAGCTCCTAGAAAGAGAATGACGCCATCCAAATTCTTTGAAGCGAGTTCCAGTCCCGCAGAGCGACCTTGGCGGTAATTTGATGCAAGGATACTTGCCTCATAAATATCTATATTTTGTGCCCGTAAGGCTTCAATGGCCTTGGTGGCCATTCCCGTAACATTGCTGTCGATATAGTCCTCGTGGCACAGATTCACAAATCCGATCTTGCCCATATTATCCTCCAGATGATACTGCATCAATTTACTAAAAGCACCCTCTATGACGAAAGCATAGAGGGCGCTTTACCACTGTTCTAACTATTGTTAGAACAGGTGGGGGTCTTACTTATTACGTTCAGCAATAACGGATTTCCAGTCATAATCCTTGATGGTGGTTGCATCATAGAGCTGGGACTTGGAAAGGGTTTCCTTTGGAATGGTCTCGCCATTGAGAAGCTTTACAATTGATGCAATGGTGTCCTTGGCCTGAGTTTGGGGTGAGCTGGAGGAGAAGGCCTTAAGGATAGGATCGTTAGCTTCCAATGCCTTGAAGCACTCTTCACCGTATGCGCTACCGGTAACGATGATGTCGGTTCTGCCAGCAGCTTCGATAGCTGCCTTAGCACCGGCGCAGGTGTCAAAGTTGATACCATAGACAACCTGTACATCAGGGTTAGCAGTCAGGATGTTTTCCATAACGTTCATAGAGTCGGAGCGGGTAGCTTTACCATCCTGTTGAGCAACAATTTTAACGCCGGGGAGCTTTTTAACACCATCGATGAAGCCCTGTGCACGAAGTCCGCAAACGATTGAGGACTGCGGGAAGTCAATAACAGCTACGTTAGCCACGCCACCCAAGTTTTCTTCAATATACTTGGCAGCCCATTCGCCAACCATAAAACCATCATCGTAGTAGTCAAAGCCTACAAAGGTAGAAGTCTTATCGGTATTAGCATCACCATCGTATGTAACAACGGGAATACCTTCCTTTACAGCAGCTTCAATTGCAGGGACTAGACCAGCAGGATCGGCAGCGGCCAAGGCAATGGCGTCAACGCCTTGTTGTACAAAGTCTTCAAGCTGTTGGGTCTGCTTTGCGGGATCAGAATCTGCATCCTGAATGATAACCTTGATGCCTGCAGCCTTTGCTTCCTTCTCAAAAGCAGCGTCCAGGTCCTTATAGTATTCATCTCTGCGGTAGAAGAGAGAGATACCTACAACCTTCTCAAGTTTTTCTTCTCCATCTGTAGCGGGTTTGCTGCCGCATCCGGTCAGCAGGCTGCCCAATGCAAGGGCTGAACATAGTGCCAAGGCAAGAATTCTTTTTGCTTTCATAGTTCATCCTCCTAAAAAAAGTTTTATTGTTGTTTATTACATAATGGCATATTCGAGGATCTTTTCTTGGGTTGCCTCGCTTGCCATTAATGAACCGGTAAGTTTGCCGTCGTGCATAACAAGGATTCGGTCACAAATACCTAAGAGCTCAGGCATATCGGATGAAATCATGATGATGGCCTTTCCCTTTGCAGCCAGATCACACATCAAGCTGTAAATTTCAGCTTTTGCGCCGACATCAATACCTCTTGTGGGCTCATCTATGATGAGTACATCACTCTCAGCATTAAGCCATTTGGCGATAACGACCTTTTGCTGGTTGCCGCCCGACAGGTTTTTAACCTTACGCTCTGAGTCAGGTGTTGCGATACGCAGCATTTCAATAAATTTATAGGCGAGGGTATCTTCCTTCTTAGGCATGAGGAACATGGAGGACATAATGCTGCTGAAGTTGGCCATGGAGACATTTTCCTTCAGCATCATATCCAGAACCAGCCCCTGCTGCTTTCTATCCTCGGGCACCAGTCCCAGTCCTCTTTGTATGGCTGAAGGAACGTCCTTTATCCTATAGGGTTTACCATCGAGGATAACTTCTCCGGATACGCCCTTATCCGCACCAAATATTGCTCTGGCAACCTCTGTACGCCCTGCTCCGACCAGGCCTGCAAAGCCCAGGATTTCACCTCTGTGGAGGGTAAAGCTGATATTATCAAAAACACCGGGCCTCTTAAGGTTTTTGACCTCCAGTATGGGTTCACCTATCTGGACTTGACGCTTGGGATATTCCATACCAAGGGTTCTTCCCACCATGAGGCTGATGAGCTTTTCACGATCAACCTGTTCAATGGGAAGGGTGGTAATATGTTCCCCGTCACGAATGACGGTGACTGTATTGGCCAGCTTGAAGATTTCTTCCAGGCGGTGGGATATATAGATGATGGTAATACCGTTGGCCTTAAGCTCATGGAGAATATTAAACAAAGTCTCCAGCTCTTTTTCTGTAAGGGTGGCAGAGGGCTCATCCATTATAATGACCTCTGAATTGAAAGAAAGCGCTTTACAGATTTCAACAATCTGTTTTTGTGCCACAGAGAGCTTAGATACCGTTTCGTCCGGGTCAAGGGTAATATTAAGCCGATCTAAGAGTGCAACAGCCTCTTGACGCATCTTGCTCCAATCCACCCCGAACCTGCCCATGAAGGGACGTCCCAGAAAAATATTTTCTTTTACGGTTAAGGATTCCACCAGCTTGAGCTCTTGATGTACGACGCTAATGCCTAACATTTGAGCCTCAAGAGGTGTTTTCACATTTACCGGCTTACCATTTAGTTCAATGGACCCCGTATCAGTCGAATAAACCCCGGAAAGAATTTTAATAAGGGTGGATTTCCCTGCACCATTTTCCCCGCATAGGGCATGCAGTTCACCTTTTTTGATGTCAAAGCTGACATCGTTCAGCGCCTTCACACCGGGAAAGGTTTTTGAAATATTTTTGATGCGTAATGCATAGTTGCTCATTGCAAAAACCTCCTCCTCACTTCTTGTTCTTTTTCTTTACCGAGTAGATATCAAAGCCGATGGCTATGACCAGAACAATACCTTTTACCATTTGCTGCAAATAGGAATTCATGTTAAGAAGTGTCATACCATTAGTCAAAAGCCCGATTAAAACAGCACCAAGGAGGGCACCAAAAATCTTGCCGCGTCCGCCGGTAATGGAAACACCTCCGATAACGGCAGCTGTAACAGCCTCAAATTCCCAGGTCAGACCGCCATTGGGCTGTCCGGATGCGAGTCGGGATGTGAGGATCATACCGGCAATTGCAGATAAAGTACCCAGGGCAATATAGGTAACGATTTGAATCTTTTTATCCTTAATACCGGATAGATAAGCGGCTTCAGGATTACCGCCTACTGCGTAGACGGAGCGTCCAAACTTTGTACGCTGAGCTACAAAATGCGCGATAATAGCCAAAACCACCAGGATAGCCACCGGCCAGGGCAACCATTCGATCCCCAGGACATAGCCGCGTCCCAAGAAGGATATGGATTCAGGCAGGCCCGAGATAGGGTAGGCTCCCGTTATAACATAAGTTAAGCCTCTGGCAATGGATTGGGTACCAAGCGTTGCTATCATGGCTGGGATACCAAACTTAGTCACAAGAGTACCATTGATTGTTCCAATGAAGGCTCCGATTAGGATGGTCAAAATAAAAGCAATTACCGGATGTATTCCGAAATTAACCATAAACATGGCAAAAAGAACACCTGTAATTCCAACGGTAGCTCCGCAAGAAATATCGATTCCACCGCCAACCATTACAAAGAACATACCTACGGTCAGGATTGCGATCATGGAAATTTGACGAAATACATTAGTAAAGTTTTTAAGGGATAGGAAGTCGGGGGAGGCCAATGAAAGCACTACAATCAGAATTACAACTGCATAAATAATGCTGTAGTCATCTAAGAAGCGTTTAATTTTTTTTAGTACTTTTGAGCCTGTAGATTGATTGAGTGCGTCCGTTGCCTGAGCTTTTGTCATTTACGCTACATCTCCTTGCTGTTTTTTTCTTAATTATAGGGGTTTGTACCAAAAGGGTGAATTGAGCAGCGTAACATTTGATTGAAAAAACAACACAAACCTATGTGCAGTTTATACAGCATGTACAAAGGAATCATAATAAACTTATGAAAACTAACCAATTCACTTCTTTTCTTCCGTACTACAGGTTGCCCTTTCCCCATAGATCAATTGATAGAAAAAAGCTGCCGAAACCGACAGCTTTTTGATAGGCTTTCTTTTAGGAACCGTCGTTAAATTTCTCTGAATTCAGTTGGGGAGCAGCCTACATATTTTTTAAACAGGGAGCTGAAATAAAAGGAATCGTCTATTCCTACCAGCTCACTGACCTCATAAATTTTTAAGGTTGTGGTCTGAAGTAGTTTTTTAGCCTTTGCAATACGCACTCGATTCAAATACTCAGAAAAGGTGTAGCCCACTTCCTTTTTAAAGAGCTGACCGAAATAGTTGCGGCTGAGCCCCAAAAGGTCGGCCACCCCTTGGGTTGTCAGATTCTCATTGCTTCGAGTGTCCACTATTTTCTTGGCATTCTCAATCAAATATAGCTTTTTGTTATTGCTGTCATGGTTGATTTGGTCGAGGGTAAAATTCAGAAGCTCAAAGGTAATGCGCTTAAGTTCTGATAAACTATGTAAATGATTATCATCCACAATAACCCTGTAATAGTTGACAAAATCTTCACCTTCCAAGCGCACCCCCTTTTGTCTCATGGACGAAAGACAGGTAAAGAGAATGCCGGTTAGCATGATTTTTATATCGGGGACAACCCGTGTATCCGGATGGCTCTCTATTTGTGAAAAGGTACGCTCTAGAAAGGCTTGGGCTTTCTCTGCGCTTCCCAGCTTTAGAAACCCTGAAAGCTCGGACATATCCTCCATCACAAAGCCCGATCCTATATCTTCTTCCTCATCGATCAGCTTTTGCACCGCCCCTTCGGAGGAGAGGGTAATATACATCAATGCTGAGCACGCGCCACGATAGGATTTACGCAAATCAATACGGCTTTGAACGGTATTCCCTATACCACAATTAATAAGAAAACCATTTTTTTCACGGACTTCATTTATCCGTTCCGAAAGATAACTTTCTACGCTCAGTTCACCTTCAACATTGCTGTCAAAGCAGAAAATAATGGCACAGCGCGCCAGACCAATCTCAAAGAAGAGTTGGCTGAAAGCCGATAGTGGATTGGCTTGTAAAGATGTTTTTAATGCATGAATAGCAAGACTGCCCATCATTTCACTCTTGGGTTCGGATGAAACGACGGCCGCCACTGCCACTAAATAATGCTTAGCAGATAAGGACAGCCCCAAAAACTGGGCTTTTCGCAAAATCTCCTCATCGTCCAAATCATTCTCTACCAGATCGACAAAGAACTTTTCATTAAGCAGGGGCAGGCTTTGCCTGACCTGATCCCGAAGCTTCTTTTGGCGCTCAGTATTTTCTTCAATCAGCCGGGCTTTTTCATACAGCTTTTTAGCAAGGACTACTACGTCATCAGGCTCTACAGGCTTTAGGAGAAATTCATCCACACCCAATGCCATGGCTTTTTGTGCATAGTCAAATTCGTCATAGCCGGAAAGAATCACCTTCAGGGTTTGAAGAGGGATTTCCTGATCTATGACATAGGCTAATTCATAGGCCTTGAGCTGCTCCAAAAATTCCAAGCCATTCATGCGCGGCATCATAATATCCAGTAATATGGCGCTGTATTTATTGATTTTGCAGAGCTCCAATGCCTCGAGGCCGTTTTTTGCAGTTTCAACGCTCTCAAATAAGCCCAGACTTTGTATCGTTGAGGCGAGGCCATTTCGAATAATAGGTTCATCATCCACAATTAAAAGTCTCAACATTCTTCTTCACTCCTTCGAACCGGCAGAGTTATTTCTGCAATGGTCCAACCGTTTTCAATCTTGTATCGAAGCCCATAGCCATTTCCGTAGGTAAAGCGGATACGATCATGCACATTGTTAATGCCAACGCCCATATCGGTTGGGCCGGGCCCCTGCTTTTCAAGCTTTGCATTGATCTGGCTACAGGTTACTTCACTCATAGAACCGCCGTTATCCCTTACCTGAAAGATGAGGAGCTCCCCCTGCTGCTTGCAGGAGATAACGATCTGCCCATTCTCCCTATAGCGCATACCATGATAGATAGAATTTTCTACTAAGGGCTGCAGGATCATTTTAACAGTATAGTAACTAAGCACACGCTCATCTACTTCAAAAGAGTAGATGAACTCATTTTCATACCTGATCTTTTGGATATCGAGGTAGCTTGTCACATGCTCGACCTCCTTCTCTATGGGGATGATGTTATTGCCCCGGCTAATGCTGATACGGAACATCTTGGATAGAGCAGACGTGACCTTAATAGCGGCTTGGGGCTGATTAGCCCCAATAAGCCATATGACGGTTGAGAGGGTATTATAGAGAAAGTGGGGCTTTATTTGGCTCTCAAAGGCTTTAAGCTCGGCGTCCCGCTGCTTTTTCTGGGTTTGTTCAATGACCATCGCTTGATAATTGAGCTTTTCAGCCATTTGATTAAAGCATCGCGCCAAATACCCGATTTCATCATTGTAATTAGGTACAAAATCAGTGGAGACCTGTCCAATATCAGAAATGGTCATAATCTCGGCCAGCTTTAAAATGGGAACGGTAAAATAGCGGGACAGGAGGGTGGCCGCCATAATACAGATGAGCAACAGTGTCAGCATGAGGAAAATGGTAATGGTGATAATCTTATTGGTGTCCTCGACAATGTCATCCAGTTGCATGATATTGACACCGTAGAGTGCACCGTTTTCATCTTGATAGGTACATGCAAGCACTTTTTTGTTATTCACTAAGAGACGCTGGGGGACACCCGGGCTGTCAAGGTCTAAATCGGGAAAGAAATCGTTGATATTTTTGCCCAGATAAACCCTTGATAGGTTGGAAGCGAAGGTGCTTCCGTCGGGGTTGGTAATTAAAATCGTACCGGTGATGTCATTGCGAAAGGTGTCAAAGACCTCCCGTACACCCCGTTCATTAATCCACATGAACACATAGCCAAGGGCTGATTTACCATTGGCACTATAAATTTTTCGTCCCAACACCTTATAAATGCTGCCATTCACAACCGTGACAGGGCCTCTCCAATAGTTAAGATTGCTATTAATAAAGGTTTGGAAATCGGGGTGGTTTATAATATGGTCGGCGGATTCCTCCACAACTGAAGAGCTGGCCATGGAAAATCCATTGATGCCCAGGAGGCAGGCGTAGTCAATATAACGCCGGAAGGTATTATCAAAGAACAGCTTCTCAATGCTGACAAGTTCTTTTTGGTAGTCCAGGGGATCATAACTCGTCATGTCTACCTGCATCAGCTCACGCACTACATTATTTTGAGAAATGTTAATGAGGTTGTAGTCGGTTTCTTTATAGAGGGACTCGCTGATAGAAGCGCTGACGGTTTTCAGCACATTATAGGACTCTGACGTTTTCTGAGAAATGATATTATTATAGGAAAACGAGTAATAAAAAATCCCTAATAGGAGCGTGGGAACTAATGAGAGGAGGACAAAAGTTATAAGAAGCTTATGTTCCATGCTCAAGCTATAAAAGTAAGACTTTATACGATGTCGCCTTATTCGCTTTTGTTTTGTCTTAGCTGGATACCTCATTGCTGTCCCCTTTTGTTGGAAAGGTATTACTTGTACAGTTTAATAATTTATTCATACAAAGTAAACGGATATTTGTGTATTTTTTATTTCTTCAATAATATCATACGTTTCTCATTTCCTTTTATTAGCAT
>JAEYPI010000016.1 GCA_023410885.1 Bacillota bacterium | reverse complement strand
ACATTGAGGATATCATTAAGGAGCTGAAAGATAGAAATGCCCGTGTGGACACCATTATTAACAGTATGGACAATGGTCTCATCGCTGTTGATCGGTCCATGCATATTTTGATGATTAACCCCATTGCCTGCAAGGTTTTTGGTGTGACCGAGATTACTGATTTTGTTGGCATGCCTCTGGTACAGGTCATTCGCCATCGGCAAATTAATGAGCTGCTATCAAAGGCCATTACTACAAATAAGATCATGAGTGAAGAGCTCCAGCTCTATCAGAGCAAAAAGCGCATACTGGCCATTCATATTTCTCCCATTTATCCTACCGACAACAGGACGGTGAATACGGGTGCTTTGGCTTTTATTAATGATATCACCCAAGTCCGAAAATTAGAGGAAATGAGATCTGAGTTTGTCTCCAATGTCACCCATGAGCTCAAAACACCCCTGACCTCCATACAGGGCTTTGTTGAAACACTCAAAGCAGGTGCGATCAATGACCCGGTGGTTGCGGAGAAATTCCTTGATATTATTGATATTGAGGCCGATCGTTTACGGATTCTCATTAATGATATCCTTCAATTATCCGAAATTGAAAGTATGAAGCAGGATAATGAGAGACAGCTTTTTGGGCTGCGCCACCTGGTTGAAGAGGTCGATTCCATGCTGGCCAACGCCGCTTCAGAAAAGAAGGTAACTCTGAATAATGACATCGATCCCGACCTTATGATCGAAGCAGATCGACATCGTATAAAGCAATTAATCATTAATCTTTTGGATAATGCCATAAAATATAACAAGCCCGGCGGGAATATCACCCTAGGGGCAGAGGTAAGAGGAAAAGTGGTTGAAATCCATGTTAAGGATACGGGAATCGGTATCCCGGCAGATCACGTTGATAGAATTTTCGAGCGGTTCTACCGAGTGGATAAAGGCCGATCCAGAGCCATGGGGGGAACCGGGCTGGGCCTTTCTATTGTCAAGCATATTGCCCAATTATACGGGGGAGCTGTTCGCGTTGAAAGCGAGGAGGGCAAGGGTAGTGACTTTATTGTCACATTGCCAAATATAGCCTCTTCATCTGTTACCGCTCAGAGTTATAATGAGCAAAACTCTCTTAACCAACAATGAGGATTAACCATTTGATAAAGCTTGGGAGGACCTATGAAATATTTATTTGAAAATGCCTTAGTAATGACTATGAACGATAATATGGCGATCAAGTCCAATTCTGTACTTGTTGAAAATGATCGCATATCCGCCATTGGGAACATAAGCCCTGAGCAAAGGGAGAACGCCACCCTAATAGACGCTTCAGGTAAGCTATTAATGCCCGGACTCATTAATTGCCATTCCCATGTGCCCATGACGCTTCTTAGGAACTTTGCCGATGATATGGACCTGCAAACCTGGCTGTTCCAGCATATCTTTCCGGCTGAGGACAAACTCACGGATCAGGATATTTATTGGGGTAGCCTCTTAGGTATCATGGAAATGCTTGCATCAGGGACCACCTGCTTTTTTGACATGTACTTTTTTATGGATGACATGGGCAGGGCTGTTGAGCAATCCGGCATACGGGCCCAGCTTTCCCGGGGTATTACCTCTATGGAGCCGGGACCCGATTTCTCGGGTCTCAAAAGCTTCAATGAAAGCATTGATTTTTATCGGAAATGGAATGGTGCGGCGGATGGAAGAATCACTGGTGCTTTTGCGCCCCATGCGCTATACACCTGTTCCCCCGGTGTCATAAAGGCTATCCGCGATACTGCTGCAAAGTACGATGCTCCCATTCATGTGCATGTTGATGAAACACGCACTGAGCATGAGGATTGCCTGAAGAACTTCGGTAAGACGCCCACCAGACACCTCTATGATTTAGGCCTGTTTGATCAAAAAACAACTGCTGCCCACTGTGTATGGATTACCGAGGAGGACATGATGCTTCTAAAAGAGAAGGGAGTGTCCATGGTTCATAATCCCTCCAGTAACCTGAAGCTGGCAAGTGGTATCGCTCCTGTTCCCAAGGCCATGAGTCAAGGTGTCAATGTAGCGCTAGGTACGGATGGCGCTTCCAGTAATAACAACTTAAATCTCTTTGAGGAAATTCAGCTTTCAGCCTTTATCCATAAGGGGACAAGCCATAATCCTCTTTTAATAAGTGCTGCTGAGGCTTTAAAAATGGCGACGGTGAATGGTGCAAAAGCCCTTGGACGAGATGATTTGGGGATAATCAGGGAAGGGCATAAAGCAGATCTCATTTTGATTGATCTGGATAAGCCGCATTTTATGCCCCTTCATAACCCTCTTTCAGCTCTGGCTTATTCAGCCCAGGGTGCGGATGTGTGTTTCACTATGGTGGACGGACATGTGCTTTATGAGAAAGGTGAATATAAAACCATCGATAAGGAAAAGGTCTGGTATCATATCAATAAAATATATGATCGTATTTTTTAAATTCTTTGTGGAATCAAGCCTCAGGTGCTTTGGGCGTGACCAATACGGTATTGTAATTGACGTAAATGACCATTCCCGGCTTTGAGCCGGAAGGCTTCTTTACATTCTTTATCGTTGTATAATCCACCTCAACCTTAGGAGCTGAGCGCGCTTTGCTGAACCATGCGGCATATTGGGCGGCCTCCACTAAAGTAGAATCGGGGACTGTCTTCCCTTCAGTGCGAATAACAACATGGGAGCCGGAAAAGTTTTTGATATGGAACCATATATCCTCGTGGCGGGCTGTTTTTAGAGTGAGCCTGTCATTTTGCTTATTGTTTCTGCCAATTAAGATTTCAAATCCGTCCCGGGAAATGACCTTTAAAGGCAGCGCCTGTACAGGCTGAACCTTCTTTCCTTTACCACCGGCTGATTTGGTGTAGCCTTGTTCATAAAGCTCCATACGGATTTCGGCCAGCTGATCCGAGCCCTCTGTATTTTCAATGGCAAAGAGAACACTCTCTAGGTACGCTATTTCGTGCTTGAGAAGGTCAATTTCCTTCTGGGCATACTGATAGGCTGTCCGGGCCTTGTTATACTTTTTAAAGTAGAGCTGGGCATTCTCTTGGGGGTTCTTGTCCTTGCTCAAGGGGATTTCAATGGACTCCCCGGTTTCGCTGTAATAATTGACGACCTTGGCTTTATCCATGCCTTTGGAAAGGGCATAGATATTGGCGGTAATAAGCTCACCGAACAGCTTGAGATCGTCGTAGCACTTACTCTCCTCATAGGTCTGCAAATTAATGGCAAGCCTTTTTTCACACCTTTCCAAATGCTTTGCCACAACCTTTTGCAGATCATTTGCCTTCTGGTTATTAAATTCTCTGCTGTTTTTCAGGTTAAAGAAAGTGTCCGCTGCTGTACTGATCAGATCAAAGCTTTTATTGGCCGGATACTGGGTTAAATTAACACAGTGGAAGTCAATGGCTTTTGTAGAGTTGCTCTCAAAAACCAGGATGGGATGGGGCCCCTTGTTTTTAAGCGCTTCCATTAAATCCTTCAGGACCTTAATGAGGCGTGTCAGCTCCTGGGACCCTAAATCGCAGGCGGGAAGTGTCTCTTCTATTCCTGCACGGAAGCAGACTTCCCGGCAGAGTACAGGTGAAAAGCCCTTAAGCCTGTCCAGTAAAAAGGATTCCACTTTTCTGCCACAAGAAGGTGCTTCCCTTAAAAGCATTTCCAGGGATTCGGCGCTGGTTGGGTCGAGCTTGTCCTGGGAGGGAGGAAGTACGTAGGTTCTGGCCGGGAGGAGCTCCCTTACCCGATTAACCTCAATATCCACATGCTTTATGGCATCAATTATTTTATCGTCCTTATTGAGGAGAATAATATTGCTATGGCGCCCCATGATTTCAATAACAAGTTTTTTAACACTTCTGTCTCCTAATTCATCCGTTGACTCAACTTCCAGGGTGATGATACGTTCAAAGCCATTGGTATATAGACCTTTAATAATACCTCCCGCAAGATGCTTGCGTAAAAGCATACAAAAGACAGGTGGCGTCTCTGGATTCTCATATTGCTTCTCTGTCAAGTGGATTCTGGCAGACGCCGCATTGCTGGATAGAAGAAGCTTATAGTTCTCACCTTTGGCGCGCACTTGAAGGACAATGGCATTTCTGTCTATTTGATGGATTTTTCCGATGCGTCCGCCTGCTAAGATTGCATCAAGCTCCTGAGCTATATTTTTTGTAAAGATGCCGTCAAAAGGCATATGATCAACTCCAAAATCGTAATAGAAACATTCTATCAGAGAAAGTGTTTCAGCAATCTTAAATTTGTTTTACAAATAATATTTCAAGTGATATAATGTCACCGAGTAAAAGGAGAGATATAGAATAAGGGAGGAAATGGGATGCCGTTGAGTAAAAATCTTGTAAAAATCAGTGTTCTCATTATATCAATTCTTTTATTTCTTGGTTTAAATTTATCCTTTTTATTCAAATAGTATTTCCCATAACGCTTTTTGATTTAATGACCGAAAGCAATTGACCCATAACCTATTTATTGGGGGTGTTTTTTTGAGTTACAGTTATGGTAGACCAAAACCAGCTGCGGCCACCATTAATCGGCTTCCGGCCATCTTATTATTTATTGCTGTCGCACTTTTTATTGCCGCTGACATTTTTTTAGATCTCAACTTCAATTGGGTTGACTATGCAATAGTTGTCATTATTGCCCTATTTGGACTGAAAGGTTATCTAAAAGGGCTGATTAACACTGTTTTTAGCCTGGGCGGTTACATACTGGGCTTGATCTGCGCCTACCTTTTTTCTCCAAAGCTTGCTTTAGTTGCTATGCAGAAGACCACTCTGGGTAAAAGCATCGGTGAGAAGCTCAACGAACTTCTTCCCACCTTTTCTTCTGTCAATGCCATCAAGCTAAGTGAGGCCCAATCGATGATGGATATTATGAGCAAGAATCCTGATCTTGATAAGGCCATTTCAGCTAATCCTCTGATGAAGCAGCTGCTGGTCGCTACCAGTACGGCAGCGGAAACCGGTACCATGTATTCTGAAACCGTGGTCACCGTCAATGACCTCATTGTATTTACTGTTCTCAAGGTTTTGGCGCTGGTTGTATTATTTGTGGTTATTAAATTACTTGTTGTTGTGATTGGTAAGTTATTAACCTCTGTTTTTAGCTCAAGTGCCTTACTAGGTACGGCCAACCGTTCGGGAGGCATGGTAATAGGTCTCGCTGTTGGGCTTTTGATTTGTTATGTGCTTTTTGCGCTTGTTATTCCTGTATTAGGTTCTCTTAATATTATCAAGATACCTGAAGCCTATAGCCAGTCCCTTTTATTAGCTTGGTTTAATAGACTATTGTTGGTGAGCTAGGTGAGGTGAGAACTTTTTGAGTAATACTTCAAGCTTTAGAGTAAGAAGCTCTGCAAGGGCTTCTTACAAATATTATATCGACTGTGCCGGGAATTTTAAAATCGATGATGTGGTGAGAATATCCGGCATGGGAAAGAAAAAGCTCGAAGAAATTTTTACTTCCCATGGGGCGCAATGGGATGAGGTTGCAGGCGTTTATTATTTCTCATCCAGGGAACAGGCTGTTAAGGTTCTGCATCAGCTTGCGAACCAGGTTATACATAAGGAAAAGGGCAAAGCTGTTTTTCTCACTTTTGAAGAGATGGAATATATCCGCCAAGCGCTTATCAATGAGGGAAGTAATATTATCAATGTAAGAAATGACCTTAAAAAAGGGCTATTTGATAAACTTAATTCATAAAAATACAATTTCTCCCTTTAAACGGGCGAATTCTATTGCTCTTTTCATGTATACGATGTATAATTATAAAGTCGAAAAAGGCAAGAGCCTTCTTAAACCCATACTATGAGAGAAACGACATAAAGGAAATCAAAGAAAGATATGTCACAACAATTAAAAGCGGATCTTTCCATTTTGAGTATTACGGTGATATGGGGTTCTTCCTTTATCATCATGAAAAATATATCTGAGCGCATTCCGGCCTATGCCTACCTCACCCTTCGATTTGCTGTGGCAGGCCTGCTATTATCACTTATTTTCTACAAACACCTGAAAAAAATAAAGTGGAAGGGTTTGTTAAGTGGTACCGTAATCGGTTTTTTTCTCTATGCCGGTATGATGATGCAGGTGGTAGGTCTTCAAACGACCTCTGCCTCTAATTCAGCCTTTATTACAGGACTCAATGTGGTCATGGTCCCTATTATTTCAGCCACACTTTTAAAGAAAAAACCGCCCCTCAATGCCGTATTTGGTGTGGTCCTTGCAACCGTTGGCCTTTTTGTACTGAAAGGCTTCACGGGAGTCTGGGGCGTTGGTGATACTTATACGCTAATATGTGCAGTATGTTTTGCGCTTCAGATTATATTCATAGATAAGTTTGCCTCCGATGTGGATACCTATCAATTGGCGATTGTGCAAATCGTATCGGCGGCATTGTTCTATGCCATCACTTGGGCTGTGGTCGACATTGTGTCCAATCCGGTTCCGATCATCCTGGATACCGAAATCATTCTGGCTGTGATCTATACAGGAGCTCTTGGAACGGCCTTTGGCTTCGGTGTACAGACCCTAGCCCAGAAATACACCTCGCCAACGCGAACAGCGCTCATTATCGCCTGTGAACCTGTTTTTGGTGCGTTTTTTGCCTTTATTGTACCCAATGCCAGTGGCGAAACAGAGGCGCTGACGTTAGGTACCATCCTAGGATGCCTTCTCATTCTTTCAGGTATGCTGATAACTGAGGCCAGGCTTTCCAAGAGAGAAGAAAAGACGATTTCTTCTGCTTCTACGCAGTAAATAAATCACAATATCCTGACATTCGCTTTTTCTGGGGAAATACGTAAATGTTCAGCCCAATGTTGATTTGTTTTAAATAATACGTTAAGATTGTTCAGCCCGAGGTTGTTTTGATTTAATTGCTATGTTTAAATGTGTGTGGGTTCCTTGCTTCATAGTAATACGTTTGCTGCAACATGCGCGTACAGTTCTGATTTCTCGCGTTCCTTGCTTTACCCATCGTATATTTCTTTGAAATATGCGATTGTTCAGCCCTGCTTTGTTTTGGTTCCATATTCTCGTAATATAACCGTAATGGAAAACGGGTGTGCGACTCGCCTTTAGATGCCGATATTCATTTTAGATTATAAATATGGGTCTAGACTTGTGGTACGTTCCTTAGAAACGCACCCATATTGATTGGAGGCAATCCTATTGCGGTTATTAAAGTCAACATTGGTTATTATCTTTATTTTAGCCCTAATCCTGTCAACTGGTACTCCTGTTAGTCTTCGGGCCAATGCCGTAACAGGACCTGATCTGGGAGATAAAAGCCTGACAAGTGGAATTGTAAGAGAAAATAATCCTTCTCTTGGCTATATCACGTTATATTTTCAGGATGGTTCGGGAGTGGACCCGCAAGCCTATCCCAGATTGACTTCACTCCGGACCTTTACCTATGGTTATGAAATACCGGTTCAGAGAGACGGTGTCACAGTCACAGCTGAAGAAATACAACCCGGTGATCAGGTCTTTATTAAGCTTGATGAAGACGGCTATATCCAGAAAATGAGTGCAAAGAGCTACTATAAACCGATTTATGGTACAGTTCATATAAAGGGCGCAACCTGGCTTATCGTGAAAAAAGAGGATGGGTCCTATCTCAACTATCCTATTTCCGCTTTGCTACCGGTCTATAAAAATGGGCATACCGGTAGTTTGTCCGACATTTTACCGGGTGACCGGGTGAAGCTTCTGGTGCAGACAGATGATGTTAATCTTCACATTGCAAGTATTGATGTTGAAAAGACCACACGACCCATAACAGGTGTATATCGAGGGAACATAGAATTTATAGATGCGATGCAGGATGCACTAGTTGTTTCAAATGTGCAGGAATTTGCAAGTGGAAGATGGGAGAACAGCTCCTTTATTGGAATACAAAGCTTTACCTTCAGCAGTGATTATAATATCAGGCCCTCAAGACGGGTTTCTGGAACCGTTTATTTTGCTACCAGAAAGGCTAGTGATGGACGGGATAAAATTGTGGTCGCTTCCTATCGCAATAAGCCACAATACGAGATCATTGCAAAGGATAATCTTCTAAATGTCGTAAATGGTAGCCGTTTGGAGCTTGAAAACTCATCGGATATCATAACCTTCGATAAGGATACTATCGCCATCAAGGATGGTCGATTAGTGGATATAAGTGCCCTTAATACATTGGATCCTGTAAAGGTTTCGGTGGAAAGGACCTCCGCCAATAGCGGTGGTTACAGGGCTAATGTGCTTGTGAGTGACAGCACTGCGACATCTGTTTCTACTATTTACAGAGGACGCATTAAAAGCGTAGAACCTACCAAGAGCATTACGCTGGAGTCATTCGCTCAACTCAAGGGTGTTACATGGTCCTTTACCAATACGCCCAAAACGTTTGACATCGACCTTACGTCAAGCCGCCTGCTTGAAGAGGGTGGGGTTGGCAATTTACGCGAATTTGGTTCGGAAGCCGTAGGCCAGAGTGTTTATATTGTAGCCAATGGTAACAAGATTCAGCTTATAAGCACAGCTCCCTATGCTGATAGTCCTATTTCAGGAAGAATTTTGAGTTTAGCGGGAAATGTCAATAACAACGATGGAACAGTGCCTACAGATCCAACAGGTCTGAAGCTCACTGAATCCATGGTTTATGATAGTCAGAGCCATGTATGGAAGGTCAGTCCTGATCTGGATATCGCTATTCCCAACCATGCGGTCGTCATAAAGAGGGGCATCATCGGTTCGGTTTCGTTATTAAAGTCCGGTGATCAGATAAAGGTTATCCGGCATTCACAAAGTCTGAACGGCATACTGATTTTATGCGATTAAGGTTTTACTAGGAGGCTTGATCATGAGAAAAGGTTATATGAGATTTTTAGCAATTATACTTTTGACAGCATTTCTTATGG
>JAEYPI010000185.1 GCA_023410885.1 Bacillota bacterium | reverse complement strand
TGGAACAAGGGTGCAAAGCATACTATGCTTAATTAAAATTCCGCAGCCTGTTTCCGAAGCTGTTTAGCTTTTCACTAGGTTCATACTTTGTCCGGTAGCAAACATCGTCCAAAAATAAAAAGCTTCCATAGGCTCCGATGGTGTGAGAGGTGCCATCTGAGAGTGCAAGGGTCACCTGAACCAACTGTCCAACGTAATACCGCCCGCTGTCGTCCTTTTGGTATATAGTTATTTCCTGTAAAATCCCGCAAAGCTCCCTAATATCCTCCTGAGCCTGAATAACTATGGTTTGACTTGGGGGTATGAGAAACACTTCTGCTGACATAATCTGCTCCAGCGACAACTTTGCAAAAGGCTTAGTGCCCCAGGGCTTCAGATACAGAAGGGTTGTTGCTGTCACAAGGATAAGAAAAGCAATCAGGACATTTCCTATTTTCTTACTCATGCTGCTTCACCGCCCTTATTTCCATATAGTAATGCTCTTGGTCAGCATCAAGAGTGACCTGCGTAACGCCGCCAGGTAAATCAAAGCCAAAATTTTGTCGGGCAATTTCGATACCTTCCGTGTTCACAACCTCGGCAGTTTGGATTTCAAAACGGAGATTACTGGCTAATCTTGTCACCATATCATAGCCCTGTAGCCCCACATTTTCCGATCCGGAGCAGTAAAAATCAAAGCTTGGCTCTTTCAAAAGCTCAGCGCTTACGGAAACACTTCCCCCTGCGGGAATGGTAAGGGGGAACGCCAGATAGAATAATCGTTTGTGGGCGATTGTATCAGAAATAAGGTCCTCAAGTCGACCATGCTCATACCGCTCTGCAACTTCTGAGCCAAGTACACCATATTGATTAAGGAGTTGTGCGATAGCACCCATAACCATTTCTTCCGGTGCCTCCTCAAGAATAGCCCCCTCTTCAAAGCTATTCATTCTATATTGAGTGAGATATCCCTTGACCAGACTTTCCAACACATCTGAGAGGACGGTTTCATAACGGGAAACCGTGGCAGACACACCATCCAGCTCATTACCTTTTTCGCAGGCGCCGTTTTTATATCCTTCCAGGGCATAACTGCCAATGTCCTCCCCAATGACAATGAGAACTTTGCATTCCGAGCGCATGGAAATACCATCCGGCACAAAATAGCTGTACCGTCTGTAGCCGGCACCATCCCATTCCATCCCCTCAAAGCCATATTGCAGGATGGTTGTTTTTTCAGTGTCAATCTGAAAGCTGATAGCCTGTGTTGCTGCCGGATAGTCTTCAAGGGGAGCCTTGAAATCGGAAAATTCGTACACTGTTACCTTTTGATTGAGCTCAGGATAGGGAGAAAGAGCCTGCCTTTGATAAGCCCCGCTTTCCAAAAGCGCCTTGTAGCCTTCCCAGCTGTCCAGTCCTTTTAAATTAAGGCTTTGGCTTGGATCATTGGGACCAGTGCCCTGAAAGACACCCGAATAAGCTCCGGCATATAGGGTTGCCTCTATCAATACATTTTTCACCGCGATAGATGGCAGCTGCTTTGGCAAATCTCTAAAGCTACCTGCAAAGGGATAGAGGGCGTTCACAGTATGAGCCTGGTTGGAGTGATTGGTCAGTACATAGGTGTCCTTCACGCCTGCTCCCCATACACGATCGCTATTTTGCTCATCGCTTGGGGTAAAATCATAGGCGATGGAGCGTCTTGCAGTAATTTCATCCCGTTGGCTCATCAAAGTCAATGGGAAAATCGGCCCGGCGTATGACATAAAGACCGTGCCGTCCATATGACCTGTGCCTCCCGAACCGGCATTGTTCGCCGATCCTCTCTGATGCCACAGCCATGATCCCCCCAGTCCCATGACAATAAGAACACCTGCTGCAATGGCCACCCACCTTTGCCATGCCCAATGAGAGGCTTGCAGCTTTTCATTCTGTGCCTGTTCTATCAAATCATCCCTTATATGAGTGATGCCATCAAACAGTTTTTGTTGCTGTTCTCTGCTCACAGGACCACCTCTTTCTCTGATAGATAGGTCTTTAGACGCTTACGCAGTCTGAACATGCGGCCTGCTATTTTATCGGGTGAGATTCCACTTTCTTCTGCAAGCTTTTGAAGGCCTTCACCATTCCAGTATCGCCTTATAAACAGAGTCCTGTCCTGACGTGGAATGGAATCAAGCCAATCACTGATAACCCGGGAGAGCTCCTGGGTCTCAATAGTGCCCTCCGTCGTCTGTTTATCAGGAATGCACTCCTCCAGCTCAGATAATAGTTGATCAGCTCCCCAACATCGTTTTTTTGCCCGGTTAAAATGATAACGATTAATGGAAAGATTACGGACAATACGGCCAAGCCATGTACAAAAAGCAATGGGCCTTTCCGGTGGTATGGTGGTCCACGCCTTTTGGTAGGTGTCGTTAACGCATTCCTCTGCATCCTCTCTAACAGACAGGATATTCATCGCAATGCTTTGACAGAAACTACCGTATTTTTGCCCTGTCTGAACAATCGCTTCTTCATCCCGCTGCCAATAGAGCTCTATAATTTCATGGTCGTCCACATTGTTCCCCCTCTTGCCGTAAAAGGTCTTCACTTATATAGACAGGAAAAAATATAAAATATTTGCCAAGTCGTGAAAATATTTAAAATACATGGAGTTCTATATGTAGAGATCGCGTTTGGGGAAGAAGAGATAAGTCACACCAATGGATACGCCTATAATGAGGGCAGAAAGTATGAGAAAAACAGGCTCGAAGCTCCCCCCGTCAATAAGGGTCTTTGCCTCAAAATACTTAAAAGGAGTCAGGTATTTAAGAAAATTAAAGTGGTCGCTGATGTCAATAAAAGCAGATAAAACATAGGTTCCGAGCATGAGGCTTGTTGCGGCACCTGCTGAGGCGTCCGGCTTCTTCCAAATGGCGGCAAAGCTTGTTCCGATAAACAAGAACATGATCTGTACAATCAACATGGCTACCATCAACACGAAGATATCCTGAGGAAGGCTAACCTCTTCGGATGCGACCTGAGCTGCAAAAGCGAGGGAAATAACAAGAGTAGCAATATTGAAAAGGGATACGATGGTAAGAGCTGCAAGCACCTTGGAGGAGATAACGCTCACTCTTGATATTGGCTTTACAAATAGAAATTCTGATGTCTTATCCCGCTCTTCCTTTGAGATGATTCCTGCTCCCAGCATGGCCGCATGGATTGCCGCCATGATCAGCATTAAGAAATAAATGACGGCATAAAAGCCACTGGCCGTGCTTGCATCGATACCATTCATCCCAAATAGGGCGAGAACAGGCTTTGGTAGCTTTTCCAATATCTCAAATGCTGACTTATCTGAGGCTTTAAATCCCGAGTATTTGCCCATTCCTCCGCCAACCATGGCCAGTATGCCCAGGCACCAGAAGAGTAAGGCTTTAAAGTTAGCACGCATTTCTCTTAAATAGATATTCAATTTAACAACCTCCTTCTATGGTCCTTTAGCT
>JAEYPI010000162.1 GCA_023410885.1 Bacillota bacterium | reverse complement strand
TCGCACCACAAGCCTCGACCCGAAAATTAAGAAGCTGCCGGAGCTTTGAGCCCCGGCTCTGGCAAATATTTAGGGCTGGACGGTATTGAGTTGGGTAATTGTTGAGTTCATAATGCGCTTACTCTCGGACTTTAGAGAATTGGTGTCCCCGGCTATGAGCATATAAAGTACAACAGCCAATACTATAGCGGCTACAGTTACAATTGCCTCTTTCACAGAGCTTTCCTCCTTCCCTAGAAAACAAAAGATTTATAATATTCAAAAGCCTCAATGGCAATGGAGACAATGAGAAAATTTAAGAGAATGCAGATACCCGAAACAATAACCAAGCCATAGATTAAATTGCTCCTATTTTCCTTGGCCTTCTGAGCCGACGTCTTTCGTCTCTCTTTGATATCACTCTGATAGAGCTCTAATTGACTGATGAATTCGATTGGTTTCAGATAGTCATATTTAAGAAGTAAGGCCGCCAAAGACTTGGCTTCCTCCGTACCGATTGTTTCGATGAAATACTGGGCAGCATTTTCATATCGACCTTCGTACCAAAACCCAAGCATGCGATTAAAAATGGGTTTAGCATAGACAGTATACTCTGCCAGCTCACGGATAACAAAGTTTGCGGAATACTGGGAGTTGGCCTTGGATACGGTAAGATTTTTGAGCTGGCTCAGGCATCTATAAATTTCTAGGTTCAGCTTGTGCCTACTCTTCTTTTGTATCTGTATCACACAAAAATGAAAGGGGCTTTCCCAGCCAAAGTAAGTCCGACGGGGTGAAGAGGCTAAATAGAGCGCTATCCATACAAGAACCTGCAGTGTCACATCAAAGCCCATGGAATATTTTCTGTACACCATAAAGAGTAACCCTATGATGAAAACCGCATACCGGATCGCCTGATAGATAAGCCCTGAGCTTAGCCCTAAACCTCTCACCAATTCATCAGTTTCAGGATTGTGAAATACATTTGTCCAATAAGCTTTAGCTCTTTTAAACCGTATTTTAGGCGAACTGGTTTTAGGGGTTGTCCCCTGCCAATATGAAATTGCCCCTACAATGAATAAACACAGAATGAGCCCCAATACAATGCAGCCCATGCCCTTTCCTCCTATATGTCGTATTTAGGACGTTTTGCCATTGAGTAGACCAGGAAGCACAGGGCTATGCTGATAAAGGTTATGATTGCAGAATTTAGCCCTAAGCTAGTAAGGAATTGATGCCTGATAAACTTTTCCAAGGTAAAACCAAAGGCTGAAATGCTAAGGTATACCGTGAAAAAGTACATGGGAATCAGCAAATATTTAATCATTGAAAAGGATTCATTGTTATACCGTTTATTGGCTTCAATAGTTTCACCAACGCTTTTTAATTCAACCAAGATATCTTCCATACTTGTGCAAACATTGGTTCCGTCATAAGCGGCAATTTTTATATTCATACTTAATAGGATCGCCCACTCGGTATTGTAGGCAAAAACAAAGGTTTTAATGGCCTCGTCCAATTCCTCCTCCGATCGATAAGACTTTAAAGCCAATGAGAGCCGAAGCAAATTATTTTTCGAAAAGAAGCCGATTTGATCAGAGCATGCTGTTTTATCTATGGCCTCTATTGCATTAAAACAGTTTTGCTTGTAGTTATTGATGATACCGGTTACCAATGTGTTTCCCTCATAAGAACCCTCGATGCGAATGGTTCTAAGTCTGGCCTGTAGGATCACATATGGGGCTAATGATAGGAGCATCGAAGTTACGAAAGCCTTGAATACACCTTGAATTCTTAAAAGCAGCATAAAGCTCGAGATAAAAATGAAAATTGAAACTGAAAGGAAAAGATAGGGCGCTTGAGGATCATCCTTTCTGCTTACCACACTTAAGATTTTTGCCAAATGCTTGAATAACCTCATTTTGGGCTTTACCCTTCGAGTCCCTCTTAAAGCAGCATCTTTTCTCAATGACTCCTGAAAAAGGCTTAGTATTGAACGTCCCAGTACCAGCCAAAGGCCATAGGCAAAGACCAGCATAAATATGAGCCTGACCACAAAATCCAGTGCCCTAACCACTTGTATCACCTTCTTTTGCTTCATGCCCGGAAGAATATACGGGTCTCATTACTGTCTTTTCTGTCATGGGGTAACGTTCGGCCAAATCCTTCAATGTACTTTTGAAAACCAACAAGGCTGCCGGGTTCTCATAGCTTCCTATTTCTTCAATCCTTTTACCGATGTCATAGGTGAACGTCCATGAATCGCTCAGATGCTCATAAGCACATATCCTGTGATAGGTGATTTCATGGGTCTGATAATTATACCTTTGCTCATAAATGGATTTAAGCCTTTTCTGGGCCTTGTTATCCGGTAATTGGATCATTTCAAAGATATAGTCAAAGGACTTGGCCACCTTGACAATTTGATAGTCGAGGTTTCCCCCGTAAATACCCACAATCTTGTTGGCTATTTCATAGGCAAAATCCTCAACATTGGAAAGATGTAAGGTTGTTTTGTTTCGAAGTGTCCCCTTATTGGCCGCTTCAACCATCATATTGAAGGCATAGCCGTCTCTGCCCTCTGCCACAATAACATAGTCTGCGTCGGAGCGGACGATTTTCTTGCTCAAGCTGACCAGTTCCTCCCCATCGGTAACTAACGACATAATGGGAGCCCCAGGCATCAGCTCATTGATTCTTATTTCTGGATCCGTCTGGATAAAAAGACCCTCCAGATTTTTGTTCTCATTCATCTGAAAAGTAGTGAGCATGGTTGATTTACCGCTTCTTACAGGACCGATGAACGCCAATCTGGCTCCAATTTTAACTAATGCCTCAAGAGCCGGAATCAGATGACGTGGAATGGTGTGTCTTTGGGCTTGTTCCTCAAAGGTCAAAGCTTCCACGATATACTTTCTGAAGACCATGGATTGCTGCCCTTCAACCACCAGGTTACCCGTGTAAATCGTAACACGTTCACCGGTAAGCATGTATACTTCAGTATAGTTATCATCAAGCCTTTTACTTCTGTCCGATAGCATAAGGGCTTTTCTGAGCTGTTCATATCTCTTGGCTGAGATTTTCTGAGGTTGAAGCTCCATCCTGCCGTTTATCAAGAAATAGATGTGCTCACCAATAATTTTCGCTGATGAACAGTCACCAAGCTTCATCCAAGGTGCAAGGCCGGCAAATCCCCAGTTTTGGTGGAAGATTGCATCTATAAGGTTTTCATACCAGGCAGGAAAGCCCTCGTTCTCAAGGTTGTTGGCCTTCAAAAACTCTTTAATTTTATCCTTGAAATAGCTTGCCTCGGATACATACCCTAAAATGGCTCTTTTCTGCCTCTCAAGCAGAACATCGGTATTCCCTTTGTTATGCTCATTAAGCCAATCCTCATCCAGGTAAGCTTTTACCCGGTCACAGAGGATAAAAAAGCGGCTATTGC
>JAEYPI010000158.1 GCA_023410885.1 Bacillota bacterium | reverse complement strand
CCGATACCCTCATCTGCAGTACCTGGGTTCATGGCCATGAAATGATCCAAAATAAGCTCGCCTCTGGCCACTTCCACACCCTTGATCTTGATGACATATTGGTTGGGAGAAAGCTGGATATTATCACGAAGCCGGATAATAGGGACAATGACACCCAGCTCAAGGGCCAATTGACGCCGTATCATAACCACGCGATCGAGGAGATCGCCTCCCTGGTTTTTATCAGCCAGAGGAATGACAGCGTAGCCAAACTCCAGCTCGATAGGGTCCACCTGAAGGAGGGACACCACGTTCTCGGGCTTTCTGATTTCTTCGACTTCCTGCTCTTCCACCTTAAGCTCTTCTTGCTTGTTAACCTCCTGGGCTTTGTTTTGGATACGGGTTCCCAGGAATATCAACAAGCCGGCAACTAAGAGGAGTGACCACTGCCACAAAATGGGGACCAGGATAATACAGGCTCCGGCCCCAATATAAAGTACAAGGGGACTACTAAAGAGCTGCTTGACAATATCGTCGCCCAAATTGCCTTCGGAGGCCGCACGGGTAACGATAATACCGGTGGCAATGGCAATTAACAAAGATGGAATCTGGCTGACCAGACCATCTCCGATAGTGAGAATCGTATATCGTTCAAGCACAACAGCAAGGGTATCATTGTCCCTGACCATGCCCATGATAATACCACCGACAATATTGAGGGCTGTTGCAATGATACCAAAGATAGCGTCATTTTTTACGAACTTAGTGGCACCATCCATTGAGCCGTAGAAATCCGCTTCCCGTTGAATTCTTTTACGTCTTTCCTTGGCCTCGCTTTCATTGATAAGACCGGAATTCAAATCGGCATCAATAGCCATTTGTTTACCGGGCATAGCATCAAGGGTAAATCGGGCCGCCACCTCGGATACACGCTCAGCACCCTTTGTGATAACAAGAAACTGAGCAATCATAATGATTAAAAAGACAATGAAGCCTACAATAAGATCATTTCCACCAACAAATCGACCAAAGCTATGAATAACCTTTCCTGCTTCACCTTGGCCAATGATAAGGCGTGTGGAAATAATATTGAGAGATAAACGATAGAGTGTCGTAAAGAGCAGCATTGTTGGAAAGGCTGCCATAGAAAGGGCGTCATTAGCATAGATCGCATTAATAAGTATTAGGAATGACAGAGCGATATTAACGACTAATAGGACATCCAACAGAAAAGTAGGGAGGGGTACAATGATAAAAAGAACTATCAAGACAACGCAGACGGCTACCATCAGATTTCTGTTGTTCATTCAAATCCCTCCGGTATATTTAAATACCCTTTTCATTAGTAGTCCTCGCTCCATGAATTTTAAGGCTTATTCTGTCGTAGAGGCACAAATCTTGTCATATATCATTATTTTATATTAAAGCAATCCGTAAAACAATACCATGTTTTAAAGTGCCACGGGGGACTATAGTCCTATACGGTCAAGGTACGGTCTCAGGCTTTTTACCCTGAAGGCTATAAACGAAGGCGAGAACCTCTGCTACCGCCTTGTATAGCTCGGGTGGGACGGGCTCTCCAACTTCAACGGACTTATACAGCGCTTGGGCCAGCGGTTTATTTTCCATGGTATGAATTTTGTTTTCCTTGGCAACCTCTTTTATGCGCTGAGCCATAAAATCAACACCCTTGGCCAGAACATAGGGCGCTGAGTGCTTCTTGAGATCGTATTTAATGGCAACGGCATAGTGGGTCGGATTGGTAATGACTACATCGGCTTGGGGAAGATTTTTGAGCATACTGCGCATGGAGATTTCCCGCTGCTTTTGCTTGATCTTTCCCTTTATTTCGGGATTTCCCTCTATCTGTTTATATTCTTCCTTAATCTCCTGTTTACTCATGCGAATGTCTTTTTCATGCTTGCGCCATTGAAAGAAATAGTCCACTGCTGAAATAGCCAGAAGCCAAAAACAAATTTTAATGGCAATATCAAGAGCAGCCTCCACCAGATAAAGCGTTAAGGGACCCAGTTCCAGGTCCATTAGCTTTGTCATATTAATAAACTCATTTTGTATGGAATCCCAAGCTACCCAGCCGACCAAAATAACCTTTACAATGGATTTGATCAATTCAAACAAGGACCGTGAGGAAAAGATCTTTTTCAGTCCTTTCATGGGATTAAGGTTGGAAAACTTAGGTTTCAAAGGCTCGGTGGTAAAAAGAAATCCGATCTGGACATAGGTGCCCAAAGCGCCCACTATTATAGCAATAATGAAAAAGGGCGCTGTCATTTTGGCGATTTCAAGGACCACATAAGTAACTAATCGCATGATCTCGGAGGGGTCCTGAAGATTATAGGCGGAGGTTTCTGTTAAAAACATGTGAAAGATCGCTCTGCACTCCTGATAAAGAAAGCCACCAAGAGCCCTCATCGAAATAAACATAATTAACAGGATCAAGTTGGCCGGAAGCTCCCGGCTTTGCATGACCTGCCCCTTTTTTCGCAAATCCTGACGCTTTTTCGGGGTTGCTTTTTCAGTCTTGTCCGAGTTATCTGCAAAAAGCTGAAGATGAATAGATTTGAGGCCTCTGCTAGGAACAGGCTTGGTTTGAGTGAAATCCTCCCAATGAAAAAAGACTTTTCCCCTAGCAGGTGCCACGTTATTATGAAGTTGAAGGAACGCTCCGGTTCGCTTCATCATGTGTTTCTCCTTTGATGCAGTAATGGTTGGTTGGACGATTACGGACTCCGAGCCATTTGCAAGAGCTTATAAATTTCTTCGTAAGTCCCGTTAATAATCACATTGACAATACCCTTAAAGGCACCGATGGTGATGAGCACTATGGTTAGTCCCATTATAACTTTTACAGGCATACCCAACATAAAGACATTCAATTGAGGCATGCTTTTTGAGATGATACCCAATGCCAGATCGGTAATCAATATAGCTACCGTCACTGGGGCTGCAATTTTAAAGCCAATAGTAAAAACCTTGGTAAAAAGATCCACAACCTGCTTTAAAAGAGCACCATTAAACTGCGCCTCCCCTATAGGAAGAATAGTATAGCTGTCCACTATGGCCTGAATCAGTAGATGATGTGAATCGGTAACTAACATGATCAAGGTAGCGAAAACAGCATAAAAATCGGCTGTAATCGGAATCTGAACATTACTGAGCGGATCAAATACCGACACCATACCAAAACCGATACGCATATCAACCAGCTGCCCCGCAATATAAATGCTTGAAAAGAGTAAATAAGATATAAAACCTAAAATAAGCCCTATCAGCAGTTCCTTGCAAATCAGAATCACATAAGCTGCGAGTGAGCTGAAGGCCTGAAGCTCTGGAACCGGCACCGAGTTTGCAACTATGATGGCAAACAAAAAACAAAAGCCGGCCTTAAAAGAATTGGGAATGTTACGGCGGCCAAAAATCGGAGATAAAAAAAACATGCCCGTTATTCGTACCAATACAAGCAAGAAAATATTCCAAATATCTTGAAGAAAGTCAAAGGGTATTGTCATTTATTTCCCTCGTTTATGTCAAGCCTTTTACATCCCAATAAACCGAAGCATGTCATTATACATTCTTAAGACGAATTCTTTCATGACCGTCAGCATCCAGGAACCTAAAAGGAGCAGAGATATGAGCATGGCTAAAATTTTAGGGACGAAATGCAGGGACTGCTCCTGAATCTGAGTCGTCGCCTGAAAGATACTCACAATGAGGCCCACAACAAGGCCGATAATCAGGACGGGTGCTGCAACCTTCATTGTTGTTAATAGAGCATCCCGAGCAACATCCAATAAAAACTGTTCCAAAACCCATCCCCCCTTTAGGTTGAAATGCTATCATGCAAAGGATTTTATAATGGTTTCAGTCAAAAGATTCCACCCGTCCACCAGCAGGAAGAGCAGAATTTTAAACGGCATGGAGATCATGACCGGAGGCAGCATCATCATGCCCATGGCCATCAACGTACTGGCCACCACCATGTCAATGACTAAAAACGGTATATAGAGCATAAAGCCCATACGAAAGGCCGTATTTAACTCACTGATCATAAAAGCGGGAACCACTACTGTCAAAGGCAGGTCCGTCAGCTTTTCAGGGGCTTCCACCTTGGCAATACTGGCAAATAGTGCAAGGTCCTTATCCCGGGTATATTGGAGCATATAGTCTTTAACACTGTCTCCAGATCGATCAACAGCCTCTTCCAGCGTAATTTTGTTTTCGGTAAAGGGCTGAAGTGCATTTTGGTTAATGTCACCCAATACAGGTGTCATGATAAAAAAGGTCAAAAACAAGGCAAGGCCGATCACCACCTGATTAGGCGGTATTTGCTGAGTTCCCATTGAATTTCGCAGAAAGGAAAGAATGATGATGATGCGTGTAAAGGACGTCATCATGATGAGAATGGAGGGCAAAAGGGACAATACCGTTAAAAGTAACAGCAGCTTAATGCTGGAACCAATCTCCTGGGGATCATCGGTAGAATTAATGGTAATTCCGCTGTCAGAAATGGAAATGCCCGGTGCGGCAAAAGCCACCGAGCAAAGTGCTCCAAAGCAAAGCAATGTCAGTATAAGACAAATAGCAATTTTTTTCTTTCGCATAGTACCACCGTCTGTTTTCCCTTTAGTTTATTTCTCACTGCCATTGATCTTCTGCAAGCGTCTTATACTACCCAGAATAGAGTGGGATCTATCAGATCCCACAACATGGCTCGACCCATTAATAGAGTGGGATCTATCAGATCCCACAACATGACTCGACCCATTTATAGAGTGGGATCCATCAATACCATCAGCCTGGGTTTCTTCACTCTCCCCGCCTTTTTTTTCAGTATGTTTCAAGGGTGGCTTCTGACTTAATCCCGAATAGGTTTCGAAAATTCTCTTAAAGTCAAAATTGCTGGTGGACTCGCTTTTTTCCTGGAAAGCGCCTTCGGGCAGCTCCTCAATATCAAGCTCAGAGACAAGCTCCAAGCCTTTTTTACTCGATAAAAACAAAAAGGTTTTCTTTCCCACAAGTATGAGATACAGGCTACGGTCAAGTCCTAAGGGCAAGGTCTCAATAATCTTCATGGTCTTGTTAATGGTCCTACCTGAAAATTTCTTGCCCACGAACTTTGTTGTGTAATAACAAAGCAGTATAACGAGTGCAAATACGGACAGTAAACCTACGATCTCAAGCATGCGGATACCTTCTTTTTATAGGCACAATTAGCCCACAACCTTCTTCACCGCTTCAATAACACGTTCGGCCTGGAAGGGCTTTACAATAAAGTCCCTGGCTCCGGCTTGAATGGACTCAATGACCATAGCCTGCTGGCCCATGGCTGAACACATAATGATTTTGACAGAACTATTGAGCGCTTTAATCTGTTTAACTGCTTGAATGCCATCCATTTCAGGCATAGTTATATCCATTATGACAAGATCCGGATTCAATTCCTTATATTTTTCAACTGCCTTTATTCCGTTTTCAGCTTCACCGACCACTGCATAACCATTCTTTAAAAGGATGTCTTTAATCATCATACGCATGAAAGCCGCATCATCAACGATCAGTATACTTGCCATAGGTTATATCCTCTCCCTATAAAATTTCACTTAATAAACTATACCATTCTGCTTCGTTCTTTATCCATTATATTCGAAAATCTGACAAAATAAAAGCCTTTTCAACTAGGGTTATATCCTTTTCGAAGGATGGATAATATCCGTTATTCTCACACCAAAGCTTTCATCAATGACGACAACCTCGCCCTTGGCGATGGCTTTGCCGTTAACCATTATATCCACCGGTTCCCCGGCAAGCTTATCCAATTCGATGATGGAGCCCTGGCCAAATTCCAGAATCTCTCGGATTTTTTTGGTTGTCCGTCCGAGTTCTACCGCAATTTGTAGAGGGACATCCATGAGAAGCCCTATATTTTTACGCTCAAAATCAGCCAAACCGTCATCAAAGGACTCAAACTGAGCCGGCTGCACATGTACTGGATTTGACGCAAAAGCAGCCTGTTGGGGGGGATACTGTGGCGTTTGTGCGTAATAATTCTGCCCATAGGGGCTTTGTTGGACGGGCGGCATTTGAGGCATTTGGGGTGGAGCCTGATACTGGGGCTGCTGCTGAGGCAGGGGATATACAGGCATGGGTGCCGCTTGAGGGGCCTCTTTTTGAGGTGGTGGCACAATCGGAGCCTTTGGTTGGTTATGGACTAATAGATTCCCAACCATCTCTTTTGCAAAAGAAAGGGGAAGAATCTGCATGATTTCACTGTCGATAAGGTCCCCCACCTTAAGGGAGAAAAGAATCATAACCATGTTGGATTCCTTGTCGATTCTTATCCTCTCAACATCTGAACTGGAGTCCACAAGGGAGGATTCGGGCGGAGAGATATCCACACGCTTTTCAAACATAGAGGATAAAGAGGTTGATGAAGACCCTACCATCTGATTCATGGCTTCACTGATGGCGCTTAAATGGAGTTCATTAAGCTCACCATGTATATTGCCGTAGCCATCGCCACCCATCATAAGGTCGGTGATAACTTTAACATCCTCTTCTTTTATTATCAACAAATTATAGCCCTTCAAGCCTTGAGTGTATTTAACCCGCACTGCAACATAAGGCTTGACGAACATCTTGGTGATTTCTTCCCAAGTCGTTTCCTCTACCCGAGGTGTGGTAATATTCACCTTCTGCCCTAATAGTGCGTATAGGGTTGTTGCAGAGGTCCCCATGCTAATATTGCCTATCTCCCCCAAGGCATCCTTTTCCTCGAGAGTCAAGAGTTCTGCTCTGACCGGGGTATTCTCTGATGTAATTGATTTAATCTCATCCTCGACATTCGCACCATTTAAGAGAGCATTAATTTCAGCTTGTGATAACATATCACCCATTTAGTTCTCCTCCTCTCGTATAACATCGGTTACCTTAACGGCAACCTTCTTGTTACGAGCACCGGGCTTGCCGTAAAATTTCAGCATATTCCCTACTATAACTTCAACTTTCCCGTCCACTTCGGTATCAAGGGGAAGAACATCCCCCTGTTGAAGCATCAAAAAGTCATGGACGGACAGAGTCGTTCTTCCTAAAACTACTGACAATGGAATTTTAGTTTCTTCTACTTTTAGTTCTATGGCCTGTCGTGATTCCTCAGTAGAACCTTTCTCAATCAGAGAAAACCAAATCTTGGTGGTCAGCTTTGCCATTACGGGCTCAACCGCCATATGGGGGATACACAAATTCAAGAGCCCCTCCACTTCACCTATTTTGGCTGTAAAGGTTACTAAAGCGACCATTTCATTAGGTGACATGAGTTGAGCAAACTGTGCATTGGTCTCAATCCTGTCAAGGGTGGGCCGTAGCTTGGTAACATTCTCCCAAGGTTCATGCATAAGATTCAGCATCTGAGAAACCAGCCGCATCAAAATGGCGATTTCGATCTCGGTAAAGCCTCTGACCCTATCCATTCCCAGGCCTCTTCCCCCCAATATCCTATCGATAAGGGAATAAGCAATGGACGGATTAATTTCCATGATGACGGAACCGGGCAGGGGATTAAAATCAATAATACCCAGCACGGCAGGGTTGGCAATGGAATTGGTGAACTCAGAGTACTGCAAGGCCTGAACGCTTTGTACATCCACCTGTACAAGGGTTCTTAAATAACCCGACAGGAAGTTGGTTAACAGCCGTGAATAGTTTTCATTAATGATCTGGAGAGTCCGAATGTGATCCTTGGCAAATTTGCTGGGACGACGAAAATCATGGTTTCTAACCTTTTTTTCTGTCGTTTCCTTGCTGAACTCCTTGACATCAAGCTCTCCCGTATTAAGTTGTTGCAGCAGGCTATCTATTTCATTTTGGGAAAGTATGTCACCCACTTGAGTACCCCCTTAATTACTGGAGAATCCATTTGTCAAAGACTACCCGGAGAATGATCTTTGCATCGGCACTTTCACTTATAATTTGACCATAGATTCCTTTTAATTCGTCTCTGCACTCTTGCATGGCGTCCGTTGAATTTAGGTCGTCATAGGACTTTCCTCTGAAAAACTCAATGGTCGCCTGCCTGAGCTGACTCAAGTAAGTCACCTCAAAGAGCTGTTTTCTCTCTTCCAGGAACTTATTCTTTTTCCCACCGTCATATTTAATGGAAACGGAGGCCATAAGAAAGCTATTGGGATGATCTTTGGTGCTCTTTAAATTGAAAACTCCATCTGTTTTACTATCAGTACCTGCACCATAAAGCGTTAATTCGGCTTGTTCCTCTGCTGGAACAACCACTTGATCAGCTGGTCTTTGATTTTTGTCGACAGCCGCTGAATGATTACTGCTGAACGTTGTAAAAACAAAGATAATCAGAACCGCTAAGGATAAGGTTAGAACAGCAATAATTGCAAGTAAAATTGTATATAATGTTTTCCCCTGCAAAGCGTGACACTCCTTTTTGACGATTTGAATCTAAGTCATTTATCGTCATTTTTTTCATTTGTATTAATTGTTCTGTTGAGAATAAAGGTTTTTTGCTTATATTCTATCACTTGCCTTATGATTTCATCAACCGTTTCGGCCACAACAAACTTTTTGCCATTGGTAAGGGTTATAACCGTATCAGGTGTGGATTCGACGGTTTCGATCCAATCGGCATTAATGACAAGGTGAGTCTTATTAAAGCGTGTGACAGTAATCATAGCTTACCTCCTATAAGATTTTCGAAGAAAATCGCGTGCAGCCAAGCCTCCAGTATTTCTGAAGCCAACGAGCAGGGAGACCTGGGTCATATTGCATGGTACGATCATGTAACGCATTTGGCAAAGAGTTTAGGGGTAGGATTTCACCCTACCCCTTCACTATTATCGTTTAATATTGGCAAGCTCCTGAAGGATCTCATCAGATGTAGTCATAACCCGGCTGTTGGCTTGGTAGCCTCTCTGTGTAATGATCATCTCGGTAAACTGCTTGGCCAGATCCACATTGGACATTTCAAGGGTTCCGGGAACCAGAACACCGGCTCCGTCACTACCGGGCAGCTTTGCAACCTTAAAATCGCCGGAATTGGTACTTTGAATGAATTGATTGGAACCTACCTTCTGAAGACCTGCGGGGTTCTCAAAAGTAGCCAGGGCCACCTGTCCTAGGGGCTGCTGACGACCATTATCATATACACCGGTAATGATGCCATCGCCACCGATGCTGAAGGTGACAAGGGTACCAGGCGCATAGCCATCCACGCGAGTGGTCTTCACAGAAGAATCATCAGCATACATGGAAAACTGCTCCATATTGAGCTCAAAGGTAAAGGGCTCTGCACCTGTTGAGCCATTGGGCTGTATGGTCACATTCCTTTTAACAGCAAATCCTTCAGCATTGATTATTTTCCCTTTAGAATCAAACTTAATGAACCCTGAACTCTCATCAGTCTTTACCGTCGCATCGCTACCACCATCGACCATAAAGTACCAGGAGGTTTCAGGTGTTTTAGCAGGTGTAGCACTGGGATCTCCTGCATAGGTAAAGTTTTTCCATAGCTTCAGAGTTATCTTGTGCTCGTTTCCAAGAGAATCATAGACACTAATAGGTACGCTATAGTGGGGGGCAACGTTGTTACCGCTCAAGTCCTCAGGAATTCCATCAGCACCAGTGGTCCCATCTGCCTTTTTTTCATCCGGAGGGATAGTATTTAATTCATTTGGGTTAGAGTCAGGTGATGTTGTACTCCCTAAAATGGGCTTTTCGGTAGCATCCAGATTACCTGTTAGCACCGCTTCCGTTGTTACTTGGGCTGCAATAATACGCTTGTTCATATTGTAAATGTCTTCATACAGGTTAAGGGGGCGAATGGGTTCCTCAGTATCGAATTGATAGCCGTCATCCCCAGAGCTATACTTCATCCAGCCGTATACATTCTGGCCCGATGCTGTAACCATATTGCCCTGCTTGTCGATGATAAAGTTACCTGCTCTGGTAAAATTATAGGAGCCCTCGTCACCACCTCTGACAATGAAGAAGCCTTCACCCTCAATGGAAAGGTCCGTGGGGCTTTCAGTTCTTTGAACACTACCACGACCCATTTGGAGATCAATGGCATCCACGTTCAATCCAAGACCAATCTGCATGGGGTTTGTGCCACCCCGGCCTGTAAGGGAATCGGGTGCACCTGCACCGGAAATGGTTTGCGAAAAAATTTCCTGAAATGTGGCACGGCTTCCTTTGAAGCCTACGGTATTGACGTTGGCAATATTATTACCGATAACGTCCATACGGGTTTGATGGGCCTTCAAGCCTGAAACGCTTGCAAACATAGACAACATCATAAAAATTAACCTCCTCGAGTTCTCGTTCCGTCCGTCATTCGGGAACGAACAGCCTCCCGGTGGGTCCGGCTGTTATTTGTTGACTCGTTCATTTTTTATTCTTCATATTTTGTTAAGCAAACACCGCTCCGTCGATATTAGTGAAAACATTCTCCTGGAGTTCCTTCTGATTAACTGCTGTAATAACCGTTCTCGCTGTAACATTGACCACAAAGGCCACCTCATCCATGACTACCAGCGTGTCCTTCACCCCTTTTGTTGAGGCCCGGTCCACCGCACTCTTGAGCCGTTCCACCTGATCTTGATTCAGATTAATGTTACGGGACTCCAAGCGCATGGCCGCGTGTTTGGACATTTTAACTTCCCTGTTATTGTCTAGGGTTTGATTCAGGATGGTCGAAAAATCAATACCTTTATCCTGAACCGGGGTCTTTACCACAGGCTTTGCAGAGACAGCCACCTGATGGATGCTTTGGATGGGGCGATTGTTAATATTCATTATGCACTACCTCCCATCACGCTTCTCTAATATCGGAATCCTCAGTTTCCTCGGGCTCCTCTGTTTCCCCCGTACCGCCTCTGAGCATCTGAAGTTCTTTCAAAATCGCATTCAAGAGCATCTGCTCAGTTGATAGCAGGTCGATCCTTTCGGCGGAGTAGATGCTGCCTGCCGGAACCTTGATACCATCGAGTACTAAACGAAGTTTTTCATCGGTTCCCTTATATGCGTCACGCAATGTCCCTGTAATCTTAAATTCTTCGCCGGTGTCATCATCCTTGATGTTCAAGGTCACTTCCTTGCCCGCCATACCCTTGACATAAGCTTCTTCGTTTTCAAAGGAGCCGATATCCAGGTTATACGGTTTAATGTCTACTTCATCCAGATTAGCATAAAGTCCATCCGATTCTTTGGTTATTGAAGTTATAATTCCTTCAATTGGACTGCTCTTGCCAGCCGAATTACTGATCTTAGTCTTGCCCAGCATGCCGATAAGTCCGCTAAAGTCAGTAACGCTTCCGCTGCTGCCAATGCTTTCATCAGACACCTGAGAAATCTTCGCCAAGGGAACATCCGTATCTCCCACAACCGCACAGACCTCACCATCAACAACACGCACCATATCCACTCTTCCGCTGACATAGCGTGTATTACCAGTTGTTTCATCCGTTACTTCTGCAGAGATATACTTCCCCATCATGGAAAAGCCCATGGAATAGGAGAAGGTTTTGTTCAGGTTCTGCATTTGCTCCAAGGAGCTAAATTGCGCCATCTGAGCAATAAAGTCCGTATCGGAAGTAGGGTTTAAGGGATCCTGATTCTGAACCTGGGTGATGAGAAGCTTCAAAAAGTCATCCTTGCCCAGTTCTCCTGTATTTCGGGTACTCTGTGCCTTTTGGGCCTGGGATTCGATAATTTGTTCAATGGTTTTTTGATAACCTACGCTTGATACATCTGCCATCATTCATCACTTCCTTTCTTTAAAAATCAAGCACTTAAATCAATTTGAGAGCTTTGGTCCAGCAAGACTGCTGAAACCTGTGATCGCGTATAGGAGGTTTCAGTCACCGACAAGGGCTTTGAATGCTCGCCCGTTAGCTTTGAGCTGGTTCTTTTGCTCTCCTGAGAATCCTGGGATTGAGCCCCATCCTGACCATTACCCACAGAAACACTGAGGCTCTGAACCGATAGGCCGCTCTTTTCCAGAGCATCCTTCAGAAGCTGCATATTACTCTCGATGATACCCTTGACCTGCTCATTCTCAGCCGTAATTTTGGCTAAAATCTCTCCGCGCTCATGGATGATCTTGAGAGAAAGCTTGCCGAGATTTTCAGGCTTTAAGTGCATTTCCATCTCCTGCTTATTTTCTCCTGCCATGAGCTTGACCTTCATCATGACCTGATTGGTCACTGTTTGCGTCAAAGGCTTCTCGGAAAGAGGCAGCGGTGCTTTGGCAGCTTTCATCGCCAAGGCTTCCTGTGGTTTTTGTTGAGCTGAAATCGAGAAATTTTGCGAAACAGCTTCATCACCCTCCACAGCGGTCTTGCTCTGTGTCAATTCCAGGGTCTGGGCTGATAAGGGTTTGTCGCTATCTTTTTCAGACTTTGATTCACTCTTTGCTTCGGGGGTTACAGCCTCAGCCTTGGCGCCTTCATCAGTCCCAATGTCATGAGAAAGAGCCAGCGCATCATCTTCACCCTCTTCAAGGGTATTGAGTGCGTTTCTAAGCTCGGACAGCTTTTCCTTGACCCTTTCAATGGCATCACTGCACTGGGCTTTTAGGTGAGCAACCAGATCTTCCTTATTGGCACCTTCCAGTTCCAGATCGAAGTTTAGAAGCTTGCCCAGATCGGTCTGTTCTTCGCCCATTTTTTCCAAAAGCTTTTGGATATTGGCCATCAGCTCCTGCAACTCCGGCGAACCCTCGCTCTGACTTATAAGTGTTTTCAGCTCTTCGGTATTGCCTTCTAGCAAAGCTTGGAGAAGCGCCATGAGGTCAACGCCCTGAGAAGTGGGCATAAGCTCAGCTTCTGTTGCCACGGCTGTTGTTTCATCCATCGCAGGCTTTACATTCAGCCTTGCAAGCAGGTCCTCCAATAGAGCCAGTAAGGACTCCAGCGAACTGATTTCCTCTTTAATGTCCTCGGTCTTGGGCTTTTCGTCGGCAACCTTTTCAGTTTCCCGATTTTTAACCCCATCCTTCGATTTAACCGGCCTGTCCTCGGACTGTGAACACTTTTGCTTTACGTCCTTTTCATTCTGGGCTACCTCTGTGCTCGCACGCTGGACTTGCGTTCTGGACTGCTGTACCGAAGTCAGCCTGCCTTTGTCAGAGGAAGCGCCTTCTTGAAGTCTTTCAGTCAGCAGATTCATAAAGGTTGTATCACCGCTGCCTTTTGCTGTGCTCCGCTGAACACTGTCCAGTAGCTTGGTGGTTAATTGAGAGGCCGAAACTAAATTGTTCTGTATCATTTTTTCACCTCCTTTCAGTAAAGGCTTCTATGCATTACCGACCGAGTTTACGATCGGAAAGCAGCTTGGTAATATTGGCGGCTGTTTTGGCGTTCATCTCTTCCAGTATCAGCGCTGCCGCATTGGATTTAAGTCCCTCAAATACATCCAAAAGTGTTTGCTGATCTCGCTCATAGAGCTCTTCTAAAACTTTTGCCGCACTGGCCGGATCCATAATTGAAAAGGGTTTGGACAACGCAGCCTTTTCCTCCAGCTTGATCTCCTCAGTCATGATTTCCTTATAAACGGCTTCAGCCGTTTCTTTATCAACCTTTTGATAATAATCTCTGAAGCTCTTGGTATCACCCTTGGCGATCAAGTCTGAAAGTCTCTTCTTTTCTTCCTCCAGCTTGCTTTGTTCCGCTTTGACAGCTTCTAATATGGCCTGATTCTGTGCCAAAAGCGCTGCAGAATCAGAAGTGGACTGGGCTTCCTTTTGCAATTGATCTATGGTATTTTGGGCCTCATCCAGGCTCTCATTAAGCAGTCTGGTCTTCTCGCGGTATTCATTATATTTTTGTTGAAGCTCTTTTTCTGTCATGTATGCAGGATCTTCCGGATCGTATATTTTGGGCAGGGCGACCTTTAGGATGGGATGCTCCTTAATCATTGGTCTTACCGTATCCGCAAGCCCATTCACATTATTTTTCACTGCAAAATAAAAGACCCCAAAAGACACCACTGCCACAACCAATAAGGCCAAAAGCACGACAATAATGGAATGGGATATGCCTCCCGGCGCTTTAGCTTGGTTATTTCCCTGTGGTACGGGGGTCTGATCAACCTTTTTTTGTTTTTGTGCCATGAACGATCTCCCTTAGCCGGTTCTTTCCATTTTTACAGATTCCTTATAGCTCACGAGCTCATCAACACGCTGCTGTTCCTTGGCTTCTTCCTGCTTCAAGAACTCCTGGAGCTCCTTTTCCTTGAGGTTCTCCAAGACCTTACGCTCTTTCATGATCTCAACAAGCTTATCTCTAATTTTATCGACATTTTGTTGCTGCCGCTTAACGTTTGCCTTCTGCCCCTCTCTTTCCTTTTGAAGGTGCTCCAGATAGCTTTTGAGCTCCTTTATTTTATCGGGCTGAATAATTCCGGTACAGGCCCTCTTAAAGTCATCGGTACAAAGGTCAATATTCTCTTCTATCTTAAGAAGCTTTGCCTTTTCTTCCTCGAGCTTCATCACCGCGATGCCTAATTCATTCTTTGTGCTTTTCTCGAACTGCTCTTTTAAATTCAAGAAGGTATGTAATCGAAATTTAAAGGTTGAAATAGTCGAGCCCTCCCTTCTTTAGTGAGTTGTGATGCCCTATATGGTTTATCCCTGAACCGACTGTTTTAATAGATCAATGGTATCGATATAAGAATAGCGTTCAAAGATTCCTTGGGTCAAAAACCCGTTAATGCTCGGATTAAGTTCGATAGATCGGTCAATGGCTGGATTACTTCCTTTAACATAGGCACCGACATTGATCAGATCCTCCGCATCTCCGTAAATAGCTAAATTTCGCCGCAGCTCATTAGCCGACTGCTTATGACTATCTTCCACAATATCATTCATCACACGGCTGATGGAAGATAATACGTCTATAGCTGGATAATGATTTCGGTGGGCCATTTTTCTCGAAAGAGCAATATGTCCATCCAAAATACCACGGGCCGTATCGGTAATGGGTTCATTCATATCATCCCCATCCACTAAGACGGAATAAAGACCGGTTATCGATCCCTTATTCGAGGTTCCCGAGCGTTCTAAAAGCTTGGGCATGATAGCATATACCGATGGAGTATAGCCCCTGGTGACAGGTGGCTCACCCACTGCAAGGCCTATTTCGCGCTGTGCCATGGAAAATCGCGTTAATGAGTCCATCAGCAGGAGAACATCCTTACCGGTGTCTCTGAAATATTCTGCAATGGCGGTTGCAACCAGAGCGCCCTTTAAACGAATGAGTGCAGGCTGATCGGAGGTGGCGATTACAACCACTGACCGTTTTAACCCTTCTTCCCCAAGATCGCGCTCAAGAAAGTCCCTCACCTCACGACCACGCTCTCCGATGAGGGCTATAACATTAATGTCAGCCTTGGTATTTCGGGCGATCATACCCATGAGGGTACTCTTACCGACACCGCTTCCTGCGAAAATGCCCATGCGTTGTCCCTTACCCACTGTGAGAAGGCCGTCAATGCACTTAACCCCCAGCGGTAGAATCTGCTGAATTCTGGGGCGGGTCATGGGATTGGGTGGCATACTGTTAACCGGATAGTAAGTCTCAATACTCAAAGGCCCCCCATCATCCATGGGATTGCCTAACCCATCCAAAACTCGGCCCAAAAGGCTGGGGCCGACACCTACCTCCAGGTCCTTATCCGCGGCCACCACAAGGTTGCCCGGGCCAATACCGGTCATATCCCCGATGGGCATCAAGAGGACCTGCTTTTCCTTAAAGCCCACCACTTCGGCAAGAACCGGCCTATCGTTACGGGACATGATATGACATAAGGCCCCGATATGGGTTTCGGGGCCCTCAGATTCGATGGTAAGACCAACGACTTTTGTCACCTTGCCCGAGTATCGGACAAAGCTTTTTGTTTCCAGTAATTTTTGATATTTATCACATGAAATGTGCTTCATAAGTCACAAGACTCCCTTATCAATCAGATTACACATTTTGCAGTAATTCAAAAAAAGCTTGTCTGATTAGATCAAGGCGGGTATCCACACTCCCATCCACTGAACCGAGGCCCGTGTCAATGATGCAGGAGCCCTTGGTCAGCGTGCCTTCTTTCTTGATCTCCAATACATCTAGGTCCTTGATCATGGACTTAAGCTTTTCCTCATTTTCTACAATGACCTCATAGTCCTCATGGGAAACCTTTAAGATCACATGCTCGTGATTGGAACAGGTGTGAATAGCCTCTCTTACAACTCCTAGGATGGCTTCGCGGTTGTTATGAATTTCGTCACCCACGACCTTGGCAGCAATATTGAGAACCAAATTCACCATATCCTGCTCCAGTGAGGCAAGGGTCTCCTCATACTCTGCTTTACACCGCTCTTTATAGGCCTGAGCCTCTGCAATAATGTCATTGTAATTTTGCTGGGCCAGCATTTCGCCCTGCTGATAGCCCTCTTCTCTGGCCTTTTGCTCCAGCTCGGCAGCATATAGCTCAGCCTTTGTATTAGCCTCTTCTAAAAGGCGTTCTGCCTCAAGCTCTGCTTCATGGCGTATCAGAACAGCCTCTTCCTTGGCTTTGTATATAATATCCTGACTTATTAAAAGCTCCTTATCCGATGGATCCGTAGGATCAAAATCATCCGCTTCGGAAATAGGCTCATCATAATCCTCTTCACTTTGTGGGCGAATTTGAGTGGGGATTTTAACCTTATAGGGATTGCCAATATTTACTTGGTTGCGCTTATAGACGCCATAACCAAAGGAGTTGTTATACAACGATTTCGTCGCCTCCACCACGAGAAATAATGATTTCTCCGGCATCTTCCAGCTTCCGGATAACATTTACGATCTTCTGTTGGGCTTCCTCCACATCCTTGAGGCGGACAGGACCCATATAATCTAAATCTTCCTTAATCATATCTGAAAGACGCTTGGACATATTATTGTAAATAACAGCTTGAACCTCTTCTGTTGCACCCTTCAATGCTAACGCAAGCTGACCGTTGTCAACCTCACGTAGGAACCGTTGGATGGAACGGTTATCAAGCTGCAAAATATCCTCGAACACAAACATTCTCTTGCGAATTTCCTCGGCCAGGTCGGTATCCTCAATTTCAAGGGTATCCATAATGAACTTTTCAGTCCCTCTGTCGACAGAATTCAAGACATCGACAATGGCCTGAATACCACCCACCGCCGTAAAGTCTTCGGTCACAAGAGCGGATAGCTTCTTTTCAAGAATGCGCTCCACTTCTTTAATTATTTCTGGTGAGGTCCTATCCATGGTCGCAATACGCTTGGCTACATCGGCCTGCTTATCCTGTGGCAGGGCGGACAAAACCGCAGCGGACTGGTGGGGTTTTAAGTAGGATAAAATTAGTGCAATGGTTTGAGGGTGTTCACTTTGAATAAAGTTGAGCACCTGTGAGGGGTCTGCTTTTCTGACAAAGTCAAAAGGTCTGACCTGAAGAGATACCGTGAGCTTATTGATAATTTCCATGGTCTTCTCTGTTCCCATGGCCTTTTCCAGAATATCCTTGGCGTACCCGATACCACCCTCGGTAATGTATTGCTGCGCAAGACAAATCTGATAGAATTCACTCAGTACTTTATCCCTCTCGCCGGGGGATACCGATCTGATATTTGCTATTTCAAGGGTGAGTTGTTCGATCTCCTCTTCCTTTAGATGCTTAAAGATTTGGGCTGAACGCTCAGGTCCCAGAGTGATGAGAAGCATTGCAGCTTTTTCTCTGCCCGATAACTCCCTTAAAACTTCATTTTTTGCAGCCATAATGTTCCTACACCTCCGGGTTCATTCAAAAGAAGACTCATTACGTCCTTATTCCCAATCCTCGGCAAGCCAGTTTCTTAAGAGCTGCGCTACAGAATCGGGGTTTTGCTGAACGAATCTTTCAATTTGTTTCTTAAGTTCCGATTGCTCTTGAAGATTGATATCTCTGATTTCTTCCCCGGAATCCATGCCAAGGGTACCCATATCGCCTGCAGCAGCTTCCAATGCGGCTGCTTGAAGATCTTCGGGCATCGCCTTCTTTTTGGGTAGGGCTGTTATGACCATAACAATCAAGAGAAGCAACAACAACGCATAGAGTCCGAATTGGTCAAAGAGCTGACTTACCGCATCAGTAAATGTAACCTCAACAGGCACCTCGGCGGCAAGCTTCTGGACACTGACGGTTATATTCTGGACAGGTATACCGGTTGCGGCGTAGGCTGATTGCCTAACCTGCTCCAGATACTCTGCAGAAAGGCCATCCGGTGACTGAACTCTGTTACCATACCAAAGGGAGATGGACATGGTGGATTGTTCGTTTATCAATTTTCCAACAGCTTTTTCTGCTTGTTCATTGGTTTCATTAAAGAGACGTTCCTCAACATTATGATTCTTATCATATTCGGAGTTTCCATCCTCACCCATTTGATATGAGGTGGTCCCCTGAGGATTGGTGTCGGTACCCGGAATATCCCCGGCATTGCCGTTGATCAGAGATTCTTCCAAGGTTTCTTTATTCTTGATAAAGCCTGTCCCATTCTCATCCGGTGCGGTATATTTGGTGGATGTGCTCTTTAAAGTATCAAAATCTAAAACAGGATTTACCGAGACACTGATGGTATCGAAATGTTCACTCTTCGCAATGCCTATTTTGAAGAAGTCATAGACCTTGTTTTCCATTTCCAGTTCTCGTTGACGGCGCATTTCATCCTGGGTATTCGCTCTGATCAAATCCGTTTGTTCTTCATCCCTGTTAAGAGGGTTGAGGTTTTGATCCACAATAGTGATCTTGTCGTCCGGAATGCCAAGAGAAGAGGCTACAACCTTGGACGCTGCGCTTACCTGCTGAGGGGTCAAGGCTTTTTTGGTTTTAAGCATGACATAGGCACTACCCTCATTCTCCTGCTCGCTGGGTCTTACCCAATAGGTTTTTTCAGGCTTCGAGTACTGAACGGTAGCCTCCTCAACATTTTCGAATTTTTTAAGCTTATAGACAAGATCATTGGTTAGATAATGCTTCCATAGATTTTCCTTATCCCCTTCCGTCGCTGTAAGGGATAATTTGCTCCAGGTATCTGCAAATGTGATCTCAGGTGAAACAACACCCTGAGTGGTCAAATCAAATTCAATATCCTTTTTTCTTTTGCTGTCGACAAAGACTTGGTTCTCACCTTTTTTATACTTGATGTTATTTTCGGTGAGATAATTGACAACGGGCTGGAGGTTTACCTCTTCGTTCGTGTCAAAAAGCGGAACATATTCCACCTTAAGTGTCAAAGCCAACGTGACGACCACGGCTAAAACCAAGACACCAGCCGTTATAAAGATACGCGCTTTCTGTCCCTTCTCAAGCTCGGCCCAGAAATTCTTGACCTTATCAAAAAGTTTTGTTATTCCTTCCGGCATAAAGCACAGCCCTCCCGATAAAGGCTTATCTAAAGTTTTTTTTAAGCTTTATCTTAAGTAATGAATTTCTAAACCTGCATTCTCATAATTTCCTGATAGGCTTCCAGAACCTTATTGCGCACTTCCATAACAAAATCAAGAGAAACCGATGCCTTTTCAGCGGAAATCATCACCGAATGAATATTATCGGTTTTTCCCGCAATAAAGTCCTCTGTCATTTTACTGGCCTCTTGTTCAAGGCTGTTTACGTTTTGAAGCGCTTCCATCAGAAGTTCTTTAAAATCAATGGTACCATTAGTTTCATTGACTGTCTTAACTGGTGTTGTGGTCATGATATTATTAATTGAACTGATACTTTGAATGGCCATGGCTTATAACACCCTTTCCTTTTTCTTCTGTGAAAATAGAAGCTCTAACGGCCTATTTCCAGTGCTTTAACAGCCATTGATTTTGACGCATTTAGAGCTGTCACATTGGCTTCGTAAGCACGGGTTGCCGATATCATATTCACCATTTCCGTTACGACCTCAACATTGGGCATTCTAACAATGCCATTATCATCAGCATCAGGATGGCTTGGATCATAGACCTCCTTAAAAGGTGTTTGGTCCTCCACAATGCCTGTTACCCTTACGCCGCCTCCGGCTGAAAGGCTATCTCGGCTCTGTTCCGATAGATATTGGGAAAAAGGAACATCTGCTTCTTTCTCCTGAAACACAACCGTTTTTCTGCGGTAAGGCGTCCCCTCGGCTGTCCTCGTTGTATTCACATTGGCGATATTCTGGGATATAACGTCCATTCTGAGTCGCTGGGCCGTCAGCGCTGATGCACTGATATTAAAGGAATTAAAGAGTCCCATAATTAACGACCTCCCTTAATAACTTTACTGAGTCTTTGAAAATCTCCATTCATTCTTTGGATCAATGTATTATATCGGATACTGTTGGCCGCAAGTAAAGCCATTTCATTTTCAACATCCACATTGTTTCCGTCGCTTCTGTAGGAAGACTCACTTGGATCCTCAGTAATTTGTACACTCTCACTGCTCAGCTTGGATGTGCCCTGCGAAATCCGTCCTGTTTTCATTTCACTATTTAAAAACTCTTCGAACTTGACCACTTTTCTCTTGTATCCGGGTGTGTCAACATTAGCGATGTTTTGAGAAATGACATCATTACGAAGCCATGATACATCCAAGGCCCGCTCAAGATTATTTTTGGTGAAAAGAAGGTTGGATAGCACAGAATCATCTCCTTTAGTGATTGCGCGACGCAATCTTTTCTCATTTGTTTAAAAAATTGTAACCTAAATGACACACTTCACGTGTTTCTTATAAGAATATACCACAATTTATGAGCGGTGACAATAAAATATATGTCAACTTTCAAAAAAAATTGCTTTAATTTCTCATATTTTCTGTTTACTTAGCAAATACTCGATCTCGAGTCAATTCGAAGGGAAAAAAGCGCTTTCTCTCCATAACTTTCTACTTATAAAGAAATCATGTTCAGCCATAATAAGCATTGAGGAGGTGAGATTAATGGCAAATAACAATTCAAACAGCAGAACTCAGTTTGATAACATGAAGTATGAAATCGCTGGACAGCTGGGTATTAACCTGAAGCAGGGCTACAATGGAGACCTTACTTCCCGTGAAGCTGGAACAATCGGCGGTAACATCGTTAAGAAGGTATTCCAGACCTACACCGGCAATCAGTATCCTCAGTATGATACAACCAACAATAAGCAGAGCAAATAATAGGGTGCTCAACGCACCAATATGGCTCAACCCGTAAATTGAAAAACGAGAATCATAAAAGGGGCTGTATCGTCGTTTCGATGCGGCCCCTTTTTTACGATCACTTTATGAGAAAAGTGAACCTAAGACTTGTCTTCATCGACATCCTGATATTTTAGAGTCTCTTTGTTTACCAGAATCTTCTCCACTTCCTTTTCCGTGTCCTTATCATCCTTCTCACCACATTTTTCATTTCTGTGATGGTGGTTATGACTGGGTTCACAAGCACGTTTAATCTGCTCGATAAGATTGGGGATATTATCTAATGCTCGATCCAGAGCGGCATGTGGGGAAGCCGGAATCATTTTGATTGTATTGTTTCTTCCCACTATCATAAAAGCAACAGGATTAATACTTACACCTCCACCACTGCCACCGGCAAAGGGATAGCTTGCATTTTCACTTTTTTGGTTATTTGCGAATTCTCCTCCTCCTGCTGCAAACCCGAAGGTGACCCTGGAAACAGGGATAATCACAGTGCCTTCAATGGTCTGAACCGCATCACCAACGATGGTATTGACATCTACCATTTCTTTAATGCTTTCCATGGCTGTTTTCATGAGTTCTTCAATAGGATGCTGTCCCATAATTTTCACCTCGATCTTTCCTCATTTTTTTGCGTTTGTTTTCTACTACCAAAACTATAATATGGATGATTCGTACGCGTAATATGCAGGATACGTGAAAATCTGAAGTCTCCTTTTTAAAATCGGGATAAAAGTCAAGGAACAAGTGTTTTTGAGGAATGAAGGGAATCAGGGTCCCGAGAAGCCCCCAGATTCCTCCATAGAGAAGTGCGGTAATGGCTGCATCTTGGGTGGCCAGTCGGCCTTTAACCGATACATCTAAAACCTCCAGATGATTTTCAAGATGTCTTCTGGTATCTCTGGAAAATTCTATCTTCAGAATGCCCGCCAGTTTTCCTTTTTTCGATTTGAGAGCCTCGGGAACATCTTTTTTCTTTTTAAAGAGAAAACTTAGCCCCCCCTCTTCAAGATTCCATTTAAAAAGAGTCAAGAGCCGATAGAACATCACCCGAACCTCCATATGGAAGCCTTCCCCATCAAAGGTGAGTAAGACCATAAAGGAGAGTTTAAGTCTGGAAATGATCAATAGCAATAAAATCAGAATAATAAAAAAAGCCAAGAAAACCATGAGGGCACCTCCGTACCTTATGTTTTCCGGCTTTTAGCAACTTATTCCACTTTTTTTGTCCCCCTCAGTCTACGGGGATATTCTCCATGACTTCCTGGATTTCATTCATTTCGATGGCGGGTAGCTCCTTAAGGGACACAAACCCGAATACACGAAGAAATTCCTCGGTTGTTTCATACAGCTTGGGCTTACCGGGCGTATCGTCTCGGCCAGCCTCCTGAATGAGATTTCTCTCTACCAGCTTCAAGAGGACGCTATCGCTGTTCACCCCTCTGATCTGCTCTATATAGGCTCTGGTAACAGGCTGATTGTAGGCCACAATGGAAAGGGTTTCATAGGCGGCAGGTGTAAGCCCTTGTTTTCTTCTTATGGCTCCCAGCTTGACAATGTATTCATCAAGCTCCGGTTTAGTGCAAAGCTGGTACCCATTATCAATCTCCCGCACCATTATACCCCGGGCGGCGTGTTGATATTTGTAAATTAAGCCGGTCATCATACCCTTGGTGGTTTTCCTGTCCTGGCCAAGGATCTCTGCCATTTTGTCCAGGGACACCGGGTCACCGGAGGCAAAGAGAACCGCCTCTATTATCATCTCTGCATCTGTTATTGCACTCAACTATCATCATCCTTTATTTGCGCCATCGGATCAGGTGAATCCTGGCTAAGAGGTGTCATATAAATTTCACCAAAAACCGTTGGCTGTTCTACGGCTGCACGTCCAACCTTTACAATTTCCAGCATGGCCAAAAAACCTGTAGCGACCTCCAAACGGCTTTTTTCTTTGGTGTTGAAAACCTTTGAAAAGCATACTTTAATACCGCGGCCCAGCATATCTAAAAGTTCTTTAACCTTGGAACGTAAAGAGACCTTTTCCTGATTTAAGATACGCTTCATTTTCTTGGACACATCATTCATCTTATCCCGATAGCGTTTCATAACAGCGGTAAAGCTAATATGCAGGTTTCCGGGTGAAACATCCAGCTCTTCTTCCACATCGATCTGAGGTAGTACCTCTGGAAGCTTATAATGGACACGCTCCCACTTGGTTTCCCGTTCTTTTAGAAGTGCTGCAAATTCCTTGTATTTTTTATACTCCACCAGCTTCATGATAAGCTCTTCCCTTGGGTCCGCCTCATCCTCAGCCAGTGGCTCCTTGCTGGGCAACAGCATACGGGATTTGATATGGAGAAGGGTTGCCGCCATGACCAAAAACTCGGATGCGATCTCCAGATCCAATTCCTGCATGGCGTTGAGATAGTCCAGATACTGTTCGGTAATTTCAAGAATAGGGATGTCATAAATATCAATCTGATTTTTTTCAATCAAAAAGAACAAGAGATCAAACGGGCCCTCAAAATTTTCAAGCTTTAAGGTGCAAGCCTCTGTTAAAGAACTCTTCATGCTGACCTCTTAAATCCAATCAATCTTCATGGCCTCTCTGACCTCGGCCATGGTTTTAGCCGCAATACTTCTAGCTTTTTCATTGCCCTGTTTGATAATCGCTCTAATATCATCAGGCCGCTTTTCCCATTCCTGGCGTTTCTCATAGATAGGGGTCATAAATTTGGCTACATTCTGGGCTAGCTTTTTCTTACAGGCCACGCAGCCAATCTCACCTTTGCGGCAATTATACTCAACTTCCTCAACTTCACCCTCGGAGAAAAGCTTATGGTATGCAAATACTGAACAGACCTCGGGATGACCCGGATCTGTCTTACGAATTCTTTGAGGATCAGTGATCATGCTCATGATCTTCTTCTGCACAACATCGGGGCTGTCGGAAAGGGCAATGGTATTGTTATAGCTCTTGCTCATCTTGCGGCCGTCAAGACCAGGCAACACCTTGGCCTTGGTCAAAAGGGGCTGGGGCTCCGGGAATGTCTCGCTTTGGTATAAGTAATTAAAGCGTCGGGCAATTTCTCGGGTCATTTCAATATGAGGAACCTGATCCTCCCCTACGGGCACAAAGCCGGCCTTGTACATCAAAATGTCTGTAGCCATCAAGCAGGGATAACCTAAAAATCCATAAGTCGTAATATTCTTTTCCTTCATTTGAGCCAGTTGATCCTTATATGTGGGGCATCGATAGAGCCATGACAGTGGTAGGTTCATGGAGAACAGAAGATGCAGCTCGGCATGCTCCTTAATACTGCTCTGGAGGAAAAAGGTACACTTGTTGGGATCGAGGCCGGCGGCCAGCCAATCAATAAGCAGGTTCGTAATATTATCCTTATAATCATCGGTATTCTCATAGCCGGTGGTCAGGGCATGATAGTCTGCCACAAAAAACAGGCCTTCATATTCCTCTTGCAACCTGATCCAATTTTCCAGTGCTCCCAGATAATTTCCCAGATGCATGGCGCCTGTAGGGCGCATTCCGCTCACTATAACTGATTTTTTCTGCATAGGTTCCACTCCTGGCGGTTAATTTCTTTTCTCCTTATGTTACAACAAACGCTGCATTTTTGTCCAGCATGAGCAAAAATTGCTTATATTTTGATTACGGTTGTTGCAGAAATAGCCTGTTTCAATCCTATTATAGCATTTTTGCCTCGTCCCTCCCATGGTATCATTTTGCTCATCAGCATTTCCTCACGGCTACTCTACAACATTTTATCCTAAATAATAAATTTTTAACGTTTATCATTAAATAATTATTGACAATAGATAATAATGATCATATAATGATCATGAGAAGCCACTAAATGATTTTTGGAGGGCGGGTATGCACATTAAACAGGAAAAAGTAAAAAAAATCTCAAAGATATTGAGCTATGTGTTCTTTGTATTTTATTGGTTGGGGTACGGATTAACAGCGTTAGGGTGTTTGGCCTATTTAGTACAATTCTTTCTGCCTGAGGCCTTATTTCAATTGAAAGGCGGAGCCATGGGATTCACTGTAGACAATACCCTGTATTTTGATACCGCGCAAAATTCCAGTATCAATGTAAGATCACTTATTCAAACTCTTACCCCTTTTGCAATTGTTATACTGGTGATGCTGCTTGTGGGCATCAAGCAGGTCATGGAAATTCTAAAAAGTGTCGCTCAGGATAATCCTTTCGCACCTGAAAACGCTTCAAAGCTTTTTATCATAGGCTTTGACCTCTTAATCGCCTCTGTGTTTGTCAGTATAGCCAAATGTGTTTCATACGCTATGCTTATTAAGTTATTTGCCCTTAGTGAGATCAGCGTTAATTTCTCCGTCAATCCAACGCTCCTGATGGCTGGTTTTCTCATACTTATTTTAGCCGGTGTATTCCAATACGGGAATTATTTAAAAAACGAATATGACGCAACAATATAGGGGGGCAGTAATGGCTATTATTATCAGACTTGACCGTATGCTTGCCGATAGAAAAATGCAGCTTTCCGAATTGGCTGATAAGGTAGGCATCTCAATCGTCAATCTCTCAAATTTAAAAACCGGCAAGGTTAAGGCCATCAGGTTT
>JAEYPI010000139.1 GCA_023410885.1 Bacillota bacterium | reverse complement strand
GGATAGTAAAGGCTTTCTCAGACAATATGTTACCATTTCATCCCCATAAGTACAATGCATATACCAAATATGACATTTGTCACCCCATGAAGTGATTCAAGACACTTACAATGGCTCTGGTCCCAGACTAAAATAAAGCTAGTAGAACCTAAGGAGGTCATACAATGATTATCAACGTAAAAAATCTAGTTAAGCGGTATGGCGATTTAATCGCATTAGACCATCTTTCCCTTTCAATAAATGAAGGCGAGATTTTCGGTTTGTTAGGGCCCAATGGCTCAGGTAAAACAACGGCCATCAATTGCATATTGTCATTATTGCATTACGACAAGGGCGAAATCACTGTTTTTGATCAGCCCATGGCACCGGATGCCTATTCTATTAAGCGTGATATTGGCATTGTCATGCAAAATGTTGCCGTCTATGATGAATTGACTGTCTATGAAAACATTGATTATTTTTGCGGCCTTTATGTGCAGGATAAAGCCTTAAAAAAGAAGCTTGTTAATGAAGCAATTGATTTTGTCGGGCTCGGTGATTTCAGAAAATTCTACCCTAAAAAGCTCAGCGGCGGTTTGCTGAGAAGGCTGAACATCGCTTGTGGCATTGCACACAAACCTAAATTGATTATTTTGGATGAGCCTACGGTAGCCGTAGATCCTCAGAGCCGAAACAAAATTTTAGAGGGTATCGTAGAATTGAATAAGCAAGGTGCAACAATTATCTACACCTCCCACTACATGGAGGAAGTCGAACAAATTTGCAGCCGGATTATGATTCTGGATAAGGGTAAAGCCATCGCAACCGGTACGAAGGATGAACTTAAAGCCATGATTACGCTGGGAGAAAAGATCACAGTGGAGACCTACAATATCACTCATGAGCAGCTTTCAGCAGTAAAACGGCTGCCTAATACCGTTTCTGTTGACTACAAGGATCATCTGTTGGTTATCAAGTCAAGTAAAGGGAAAAACAATTTGGAAACTGTTTTGGATTTCATAAAGAAAGAGGGCATCCAGTTTGGCAAAATCTATTCCGAGCTTCCTACCCTGAACGATGTTTTTCTTGAGATCACCGGAAAAGAATTAAGAGATTAAGGGGGGAAATCATGATGTTTGCACATATCTTCACATACAGGCTTAAATGTCTCCTGCGGGATCGGGAAACGGTATTTTGGACATTGATGTTTCCTCTGTTTCTTGCTACATTTTTCAGCATGGCCTTATCCAATGTAGGCAGCAGTGAAGCTTTTCAACCTATAGATTTAGCAGTAGTAGATGATGCCCAATACCAGCAGAATGCGACCTTTAAGTCGGTTATAACCGATGCTTCAAATGGTGACGACAGATTATTCAACCTGACTGTTGCGTCAAAAGATAAAGCGGAACAATTACTAAAGGATAATAAAGTTATGGGGTATATCGTTGGGGGAGAACCAATCAAGCTTGTAGTCAATAAATCCGGCTTAAGCCAGACCATTATAAAGAGCTTTATTGATGACTACAATCATACAATGGCTGCTATCACATCCCTATTGACGGAAGATCCCGCCAGATATCAGGATTTAATGAATGACCTTGGAAATCGCGAGGAATACGTTAAAGAGGTGTCAGCTTCAAGTGCTGAACCCAATAGCATTCTTGCTTATTTTTACTCATTGATTGCCATGTCATGCTTTTATGGAAGCTTATTGGGTAATCAGGAGATCATGGTGATTCAGGCCAATATTTCTCCCTCAGCCGCCCGGGTAAATGTTGCCCCTGTCCATAAGCTGAGAGCCTTTATTGCCAGCAGCAGTGCATCCCTACTGATTCATCTTGTTGAAATGCTTATGTTGCTTGCCTATTTATTCTTTGCATTAAAGGTCGATTTTGGTTCCAAGATCGGTTACACATTGCTTACAATGCTTGTAGGCTCTGTTGCGGGTCTTTCATTCGGTGCCTTTATAAGTGCCATTGTAAAAAAATCAGAAGGAGTAAAAATCGCCATCTTGTTTACTACAACCATGTTCTGCTCCTTCCTGTCCGGTATGATGTACCAGGATATGAAATATATCATTGCGCAAAAAGCACCTATTCTCTCGTACCTAAACCCCATCAATTTGCTAACAGACGCCTTTTATTGCCTTTACTATTATGACACCCTCGGAAGATTCTTTACTAATATTGCAATTCTGTGCGCCTTTATCCTTCTATTCTGCTCTGGGACTTATTTCATCATAAGGAGGAGAAAATATGCAAGTTTATAAGCTATGCATGAAAATCATTAAGAAAAACTTACCATCTATGATTATTTATGTTGTTGTTTTCGTATCCCTCTCGCTTATAGTGTCTTTAGCCACGGTAAGTGAACAAAAAAAAGATACTTCATTTAGCCCGGTCAAGAGAGATATGGCTTTTATTAGTGAGGAAAGCAGTCCTTTAATAGATGGTCTTAAGACCGAATTGGGCAAAATTGCGAACTTCGTTGAACTCCCGGATGAGACCGAAGCCTTGCAGGATGCGCTCTATTTCCGGTCTGTCAACTACATCCTTCGTGTACCAAAGGGCTTCACCGAGAGTTTTATGAAGGGCGAAGAAATTCAGCTTAAAAAAACAATCGTTCCAAATTCAGTCAGCAACGTCTATATTGACCTGAGCATTAATAAATACTTTAATACGGCGAGGCTCTATGTGAATCATATGGGGGATATTACCCAGGAATCTCTGGCACAGCATCTCAAATCCGATTTGTCAATAAGCACTCCCGTAGAGGTGAAAACAACTACCGCAAAGCCGTCAGATCAAGCGTATGCCAACTACTTTTTCAACTATATGTCCTATACGATCATGTCCGTCCTTATCCTAGGTATGAGCACCCTTATGCTGGTGTTTAACAAGCCGGATGTAAAAAGAAGAAATGCCTGTTCACCCTTTAGTACTTATAAGATGAATATAGAGTTTATCCTAGCTATTTTAATGTTTACCTTTGTTACATGGTTGATTACAATTGTGCTCTGTTTATTCATTAACTTTAAAAACAGCTTTAACCTTAATACCGTCTATTTTTTGATTAACTCACTGGTGTTTGCCATCTGTGCTGCCAGCATAAGTTATTTTATCGGTAGCCTTGTAAAGAGTCGTAACGCAGTTTCAGCCATCAGCAATATTGCCTCTTTGGGGCCTTGCTTTATAAGCGGTGTTTTCGTGTCTCAGGAACTTTTAGGAGATACAGTTTTGAAAATTGCAAGCTTTACCCCAACCTATTGGTATGTTAAAGCCAATAACCAAATTGCAGCATTAACTCAGTTTGATTTCACTCATTTGAAGAGTATTTTATCTTATATTCTTATTGAAATAGGTTTTGCGGTGGCCTTCTTTGCCGTAGCCCTGGTTATAGGTAAGAAAAAAAGGTTTTACTGATACTTACGCCTCAACCATGTATTCTCCTCAACATTATAGTGGCTATTATCTTGCTTTAGCGGATTGAGTATGCTAATATTGTGTAAGTCGGGAATGAGGTTCTCCCCTAGCAAATTATTTGCTTAAACCGCTTATCAAGCTGATGACTTCTGTGATTGAATTATCGCAGAGTTATCAGCTTTTTTGCACTTTAAGGAGGATATTTAATCATGCTAACCAGTATTGCATTCATAATTATTTTGGGTTTTACCCTAAGCAGTTTATTTACGCGTATAAAACTACCTGGACTGTTAGGGATGATTCTTACAGGAATCATTCTTGGTCCCTATGTGTTAAATCTTATATCACCAGATATTCTTAATATTTCAGCTGATTTAAGAGAAATGGCACTGATTGTAATATTAATAAGAGCAGGTCTCTCTTTAGATATTAAAGATCTAAAAAAGGTAGGAAGGCCTGCAATTTTAATGTGCTTTGTTCCGGCCACTTTTGAACTTGCTGCTGTAACTATCCTTGCTCCAATTTTTCTGAATATTTCATTTCTTGAAGCCGCAATTATGGGGACCGTGTTAGCAGCAGTATCGCCTGCTGTAGTCGTTCCCAGAATGCTTCATCTTATGGAGAGTGGCTATGGAAAGAATAAAAGCATACCCCAGTTAATCATGGCAGGGGCAGCGGTAGATGACATATATGTCATCGTTTTATTTACTGCCTTTATGGGAATGTATCAAGGCAATGGATTTAACGCCGTTAGCCTGATATCTGTACCTATTTCTGTAATCCTGGGGTTGTTCGTCGGCATTGTATCAGGCCTTTTACTCGTTTGGATATTCAAACGGATACACCTAAGAGATACCATTAAAGTATTGATCATTATGTGCATAGCCTTTCTTTTTATAACTCTTGAAGATATTTTAAAACCTTATATCCCACTATCAGGTTTGCTTGCTGTAATGGCTTTAGGGGGAACAATATTAAAATCATATGAAATGCTCGCAAAACGCTTGATGGGCAAATTCACAAAAATTTGGGTAGGCGCCGAGGTTCTTTTGTTTGTTCTTGTAGGTGCAGCCGTTGATATCAGATATTTATCTGAAGCCGGACTCCTATCTGTTGTTCTCATTTTGTGTGCGCTTGTTCTCAGAATTTTGGGTGTGAGCATCTGCCTAATAAAAACAAAACTCAACAGCAAAGAGAAGCTCTTCTGTTCCTTGGCCTATCTTCCAAAAGCAACTGTTCAAGCTGCAATTGGTTCTATTCCACTTACTGCCGGAATAACGTCTGGAAATGTAATACTTACAGTTGCAGTGCTCGCTATAATGATTACAGCCCCAATGGGTGCTATAGCTATAGATAGCACCTTTAAAAAGCTGCTAGAACACGATCACAGTATTACCTAATACAGTGTGTTTTCTTTAATCTTTAGTTAGGATTTGTTGACTTATTTGCAATCAAGCGCTGAAATACCTCACTACATTCTTGACGTGTATTGTAATTTTAGTAGGGTGTCTGGTTTTAATACCTTGAATTCTTGTTTATTTTCGTTCTTCATAGGAAAGAGCCACCCGGGCTGCGGGGTGGCTCGTTCGGAGGATAAAAAGAAGGTCATACAGCACGGGTCCACTCTCTTATTGAGACTATCAGTAGTTCTTTCTCAGTTTTGACACAAATACCGTTGCTAGAATTAAAAGGATAACTAATCCAACCATCAGGATGTTATTGAAATTGCCATTTGTTGTATTTGCAGATGGATTGGCTTGCCCGTTGGTATTTCCAGTAGGGTCTCTACTGTTCCCGTTGGGCCTTTCAAAATCTCCCTTCATGGTATCACCCATTTGATTGGGTAATCCACCCCCAAATCGATTTCCCATACTTTGCAGGGCTGTAATCTGATCTTCGGTCAAGCCAAGCTCGGTGAGCTGTTCTATTTGTTCTTCTGTCAGACTATCACCCTTTGCACTTTGTATGATTTCTATTACTTTTTGCATGGTGGTGCTATCTGGCATACCTGCCATATTTCCAAAACCACCGACGGTTTTTTCCTGTCCTTCTTGACTATTACTCGTATCTTGTTTATTCCAATTTCCGAAGTTACCACCACCCATTCCTCTGCCTAAATCGCTCAAGTTTAAACTGCCGGTGGGAATAAGGGCACTTGGGTTTTCACTCTGTCCTGCAGTCGTAGAAGGTACTGTTCCTTCAAGCTGTCCCATGATACTCTCTGCTCGGAGCTCACCAAGCGTTGTTAATGCCGGTAGAGCTTTCTGGTATTCCTCATAGGTCGAGAATGCGGTTGGATCCTTCTCCACATAACTTGAAATTAAGGAATCAAGAGCCTCCACTTTCTCAGCCCATTGACCATCTGCAAAATAACCCGTCATGATCTCATTCAAATATTGGTGGTACTTCTCTTTATAGGCTTCATTTTCAAGAAGCTTATTAAAAAGCGGTCTGTCTTCCAGAGACACACCACTTACTGGCGTATCAATGGGAAAGTTTACAACACTTGAGGCACTCCCGGACTGAAAACCCCCGAATGAGAAATTATAGTCCCATGGTAAAATCGTGAGTTTGCCATCATTTTCATAGATGTAGTAGTTTTGAGCCATGCTGGACGAATAGCTGTCCAGGTTAACGACAACTGTGTGAGCTGCCATATAGCGGAGAATTTTATCTACATCAAAATATTTCTCCAGGTCTGTTCCTGTACTCAAATTTTTGAGGGCTGTGATAACTCTTTTATGGTCCTCCTCAGAGGTTTTCCCTATCGCGTTGTTAAAAATGCCAGAATAGCTGCTTGTGTTATCATCTGAATACTGGAGGTTACCGCCTGATGAACCAAATCCGCCCATTCCACCGCCAAAACCGCCTATGCCGCCACCCATGAAATTGCCTCGATCCCCTCGTTGCCCTTTGCTTTCGCGGCTTGAAGAATTTTCTGAAGGAGCATTATTTTGCGTGGTCCCCCCTTGTGCTGGGTTGGTCTCACTACTATCGGGCATAGTGGGCATCTGGCCGCCCTCAGGCATTGTAGGCATTTGTCCACCCTCAGGCATATTAGGCATCTGGCCTCCCTCGGGCATATTAGGCATCTGGCCGCCCTCAG
>JAEYPI010000126.1 GCA_023410885.1 Bacillota bacterium | reverse complement strand
CCTCTAAGTCCATATTATAGTATAGGGTGAGCTCAAAAACAACCCTTATTGTGAATACAACAAGGTTCTGGGGTACCCGGTCGACAAGGTGCGTTCCGCACCACAACGGTCTTCGATGGCGCAACCGCCTAAAGGTGACAGGTCAGGTTCTTATTGTCTCCCACTCTTACCAAAACTATAGCTTTTGGATGTTCCCTTTTTCTTGAATCGATCAGCCATTCCTGATGAGCCAGTATTATATTTCTTCGGGCTTTTCTGGCGTGTTGCCAGAATATTTGCGATGGCTCCGACAATAAGAGCGATAACACCGAACAATGCGGTGTTCATGGTAAACGTGACCTTCCCTTGAAGGATGCACCCGATTATGTAAGCTAGAATAGCATAGAGAAAAGCGGATAAGAGGCTTGAAACAAGACCTTTTGAGGGATTGTTTTTAGCACTCATGGTACTGCCGGCAAATACGCCTAATAGGGTTGCGGCAATGGCAGATGGTAGGGTGTACTTTTCCGGAAAATCTGTAAAGCAAAGAAGAAGCGCAGCGGCAAGTAATATGATAAAGGTGACCAGGAGCGAAACCGCAACACTCTTTAAAAGGTTCATAAAATAATTTGTGGAACCTTTGTTTACGGGTCTAGTCTTGTCGTACGTTTCATTGAAACGTACACTGTTTGCATGATAATCATCCACAACCAATTCCCCCGTTATTGTCCATTAAACTACTTAATCCTATTCACCTGCCTTAAAACATAGAACCTGTATTGTAACCCATTGAGACCTTTTCGAATAGTATATATTGAGTTCAAAAGGCATGGGAGGTTTTAATTATGTTCGGATTTAGGGGATGTAACTTTCTCGGCGACAATTGTGAAGTCCTTATGTTCATTATCCTATTCCTGCTCCTTTTCTGCAACGGAAGAGATCGTGATGACAAATGCTGCGATTAACAGTAGGGTAATCTAAAAACTTACCCGAAAGGAGGTGCCGTTTATGAGGAACACTGGGCGTGATTGTGACTGCACGATTTTATTCTTCATTCTTATTTTCCTTACATTATTCTTTAATAATGATTGTTGCGATTAAAGCAAATAGCGGGAGCAACTGCTCCCGCTTTCTTTTATATTTTTATTCCCATTGTACGCTTCACTGTTTTTAAATATTTTCCTATTATCATCTTTTATTGTGTTCAGACTTGGAAAACACTATAGCGGTTCTTCATGGTAAGAAGGTCGGACTTGCCTCAAATAATTTCGTATATACATGAGTGCGGCGAACAAGGCCATGCCCACACAAATCCAAAGCATGATATCGGTAATGGCTCTAGGTACTCCAAAAAATGCCATCATGATGGCTATAAACAAAAGAACTGAAGTAAGCTTACCAAACCACTTGCTGGACATGTCTACTTTTTTTCTGATGAGGTAAAGACCTGATATTAACAGGAATAACTCTTTCAAAAGTACAAGCCAAGGAATGATTTTCAGTATCATATCCTTTTCTGCAAGCATAAAAAGCGCAGATAATTGCATGAGCTTGTCAGCCAATGGATCAGCAATCTTTCCAAAAAGCGTGATATAATTATACCTTCTTGCAATGATACCATCGAGAACATCAGTGATTTCTGCAGCCAAAAACACAATAATAGCCGCAAAAATTTTTCCTTCAAGCATCTGTACAATAAACACAGGCACCGCTGCCATTCTCAGCAGCGTCAATAAATTAGGAATATTTCTGCAAAAAGTACTCATAGATTACGGTTTTTCTCCTGTAGCATCGTTATACATCGGCAAAAGCCTTTCAAAAATTTCAGGCTTATATTTTGCTAAGTTAACAGGCTTTAAATGGGTACCGGTCCAGGCATGCTCGGTAAATCCTTTAACACATAATGCATTGCTTTCTTCGCAAAAAACTTCATAGCCTATAATTAATCTTACCTTTGTGCCTTCCAAAAGTCTGGTTTTAACGATAACATTTTCACCATAACGAATAGGAGCCTTGTATTCACAGCCCAAACGAATTAAAGGCAGCATTAATCCCAGTCGCTCCAATTCATCATAGGCAATTCCGTAATGCTTAATAAAGTCTGTTCGCCCACATTCGAACCAAATCGGATAAACAGAATGATGCACCACCCCCATCTGGTCTGTTTCCGCATACCGGACAGGAAATCGTGTTTCGATAATCATAAGAGACTGCCACCTCTGTTCATGGGTCTAGGCTTGTTGGTGCGCGTACGCACCTCTGTTCGTGGGTCTAGGCTTGTTGGTGCGCGATGTCGCAGACATCGAACCCTATAATGCCAAGATCTTACTTAGCTCAACAAGGTCATCATCTATCGGTTTTTCTACCTTAAGGGCTTCTACCATATCCATATCAGTGAGTTTGCCATTTTGAACCACAACGACGCGGTTGCGTTTACCCTCTTTAAGAATATTCACAGCATGAGCACCCATACGGCTACCCATTACTCTGTCGGCAATGGTCGGTGTTCCTCCGCGTTGTATATAGCCAAGAATGGTGGCTCTTGTTACAATCTCGGTTTTATCTTCGATATATTTGGCAATTTCAACCGCTCCGCCTACACCTTCGGCTACAATAACCAAATAGTGCTTCTTTCCACGATTACGGCCTTCCACGATTGGATATATGATATCCTTATCAATATCAAAGCTCTTTTCGGGTAGAATAATGGCCTCTGCCCCACCGGCAATACCGCAATTCAGTGCGATCCACCCTGCATGACGGCCCATAACCTCTAAAACACTGCATCGCTCATGGGAATAAGAAGTATCACGTATTTTATCAATAGCATCTAATACGGTATTCATGGCTGTATCATAACCAATGGTATATTCAGTGCTGGCAATATCATTATCAATGGTACCTGGAATACCAATGACATTCATGCCTAATTGACTGAGGTCTTTTGCACCGCGGAAGGAACCATCACCGCCGATGACAACAAGGGCATCAATTCCGAAGATTTTTGCCATGGACATACCTTTTTCAACGCCGGCTTTTGTAGAAAATTCATAGGAACGTGCAGTTTGAAGAATAGTACCGCCTCTTTGAATAATATCGCCTACAGAGCGGATCTGCATTTCCTCAATATCGCCATGTAAAAGGCCTTCATAACCTTTATGTATACCCAATACCTTAAATCCGTGATAGATACCTGCTCTAACTACCGATCTTACCGCAGCATTCATACCAGGGGCATCTCCACCGCTGGTTAACACTGCAATCGTTTTAATATCGCTCATGGAATTCCTCCCTAATTTTTTGCCTTAGTTAAATGCTCAGGAATTTTGTTATTTAAGACACAACTCAATATAAATCACTTATAAAATACCCGTGTAAGTGAACACGGGTAAAATACTAAAATCCTTTTTCAATAATGACACCGTGGGCTTCTTCCACCTCGGCCTCGGGCACCGAGACCTCAAAATAATCATCCGCTTTTTCTTTACGATTAACGGGGTTTATCCTTACGAGGATACCACCCTCTTCAAGGATGGACTTAAGCTTCTCTGCCATATCCTTATTTTGTGCCATGTAAACAACCGTCCACATATTACAAATGCCCTCCTTGTCTGCTCCCGGACTCAATCACACCATGACTGCAGTGAACCTTTGATTTACCTCTAATTTTTATGGCTGATGTTTGTTCGGTAAATTGAGCAATCAATAATTCTCCCTTATCAAGAATCTCAGTATGATGAAGTCTTGTATCTCTACCTCGGGTTAGGCCAATGACATTGACTCCGTTTTCCTCTGCCTGAACCACAATATAATCGGCATAGGCTTTATCAGATTCATTCTTTTCCAACGTATCACCCCAGAAACATATTATATTATTTTACCCTAAAGTGCAAGAAAAACTATTAGCAGCGTTTGGTAACGGAAAACAAATCTCAAAGCCGTGAAAGCTTAATTCTATCAGAGCCTAGAAGTTTTTCCAGTTCATGCTGCAAAAGGGCACTCAACTTTATATTTAGCCTCATTTGAGGTCTGTTGGCTTGGTCAACATAAATATAAGCCATATCCTGACCCTGAAAATACTGGAGTAGCGCCAGTGCAGCTTTTCGCTTTGGTTCAGGAACGCCACTATCAAACAATACCTTTATTATGTTTCCCGAGGGCGCTTTCTCATTCATTCTTTTAGCGGCTTTATCTGGCAATACCTTGTATGCCATTATTCCCTCTTCAGCTTTGATATTTCCCGAAATTTGAGCCCCATCAGATTCGTCCGTTTTATTGAGGGTTTCCTCAGTCTCCTGAAATCCCTGCTTTGAGTCTGAAGGTAGCATTGAGTTTTGACGTATCAGTGGCCTAATTTTTTCAGCAAGAATCTTAGGCTGCTCATCTTCCTTAACAGATATTTTCCCCTCTACGAGGATCTGGCTTTCATTTGCCAGAAAGCGCGCAAATTGCTCATAGATATTGGGAAAAACAATAACCTCCATTTGTCCAAACAAATCCTCCACCATAGCAAAAGCCATCATACGATTGTTCTTTGTGCTAATGGTTTTGATATCGGAAACAACACCCGCTATTCTGACAAATTGACCATCAACGAGGCGATTATCAGCGGCTTGACCTTCATCGGGCACTTCAAAGTCATAGGAATAGACAGTCACCCATTCCTTAATCTGATGTTGAAATTCATCCAGAGGGTGGCCAGAGATATAAAGACCCAACATCTCCTTTTCCATAGCCAGGAGGAGCCTGGAATCATATTCGGTCATTTGTGGCCACTCAATATTAACGGTATCGTCCTGATCCGCAACTGAATCAAACAGTGAAAATTGACCGGTCATCAAGGTCCTGCGTTTTTGTGAAACGCGTTCCAGTATCTTTTCGTAGTTGGCGATCAGCCTTGAACGGAAGATGCCAAAAAGATCAAACGCACCACATTTAATAAGACTTTCAACAGTTCGCTTGTTAAGCTCCTTTCCCTCTAAACGTTCACAAAAGTCTATAAAGCTTTTAAAAGGGCCATGGGCTTCACGCTCACGTATAATGTTGAGCACCACAGTCCCACCCACATGCTTAATGGCAAAAAGTCCAAATCGAATGGAGCCCTTTTTAACAGAGAAGGAGCTTTCACTCTCGTTAATGTCTGGGGCAAGAACCTGAATGCCCATTTTTCGGCACTCCATCACATATTGGCTTACCTTTCCCAAGCTTCCCATAAAGCTGTTGATAAGGGCGGCCATAAACTCCACGGGATAGTGGTATTTAAGCCAAGCTGTCTGATAGCCTACATAGGCATAGGCCGCAGCATGGGATTTATTAAAGGCATAGCTGGCAAAATCCATCATTTCATCGAAAAGGATATTGGCTGCATGCTCTGAAATACCGTTACGGACAGCACCTTGAATAGTGACCCTGCCCTTTTCGTCGACACTCCCATGAACAAAGTTCTGACGTTCGGCGTCCATAACTTCTTTTTTCTTTTTGGACATGGCACGGCGGACCAAATCGCTTCGGCCTAGAGAAAAGCCTGCCAAATCTCTAAATATCTGCATGACCTGTTCCTGATAGACCATACAGCCA
>JAEYPI010000110.1 GCA_023410885.1 Bacillota bacterium | reverse complement strand
TTCTCTCTATCCCCATCTTATTTGCTTATTATTGTTCCGGCTTATACATCGTGACCATCCAGTTGACAACTTCCGGTTCAACAAAATCGGGATCTTTAAAATATCTTGCCCAGAAAATTTTTCCAGTTTTATGCTGCATCTCGTTTTGAGTTTTTCCATTCTCAATAAGCAGTCTTGTTAATCTTTCCCTATGGCTCGCATAATCGGGGTTTTCAGCAAGATTATAAGCTTCAAGCGGATCTTTTTCCAAATCAAAGAGCTGTGTTACGGCAACCTTCTGGAAACGATACTCTATCAGCTTATATCTTCCATCCTTAATTGTTCTTACTTTATCAGAAAAAGCGGCGTATATTGTCTCTCTTGTAACCGCTCCGGGGTGTTCAAAAGCTTCGCTGAAGCCAATGCCTTCAACAGATTCAGGGACTTCTATATTACAAAGCGAACACAAAGTCGGGAAAATATCATATAGATAACAATATCCATCCTGCTTTGTATCCTTTGGTATACCGGGGCCTTTAAATATCAAAGGAACCCGGATACTATGCTCATAACAGCTTTGTTTTCCCATTAAACCGTGTCTTCCCACTGCCAAGCCGTTGTCTCCGGTAAACACTATGATCGTATTTTCATATAACCCTTTTCTCTTTAATAGGCTTATCAAATCCCCGATCCTGCTGTCTAGGTGAGATATCATGCCAAAATAATCTGCAATATGCTGTTTGACGGCAGAGGCCTTACGCGGATACGCTTCAATAATTTCATCACGCACATCCTCTACCCCATAATGAAAATGCTCACCGGCAAAGCATTCAAGCGGCATCTTATCGGGATCATACATCGTATTAAAGGGTTTAGGCATGGTTCGTGGGTCGTGGGGAGCCATGTAAGCAACATACATGAAGAACGGATCTTTTTTATCATATTCCTCTAGCCACTTAATTGCTGTATCTGTAAACAAATCTGTTGAATGTACACCCATATTGATATGTGTTGCACGGCTGCTCGTCAATTTATTTGTAAAATATGGGCTGAAGCTCGCGTTCACCACTTTGTCATAGACGCCGTCTTTTTTGAATTCATAGGTCGGTACGTTCCAGTGATCCCACATTCCACCGAAGAATATTTCATCTCCGTCACAGAAGCTTCTCCTATAACCCTCTGTCCCATTGTGCCACTTGCCGGTTCCAAAAGTGGTATAACCGTTATTTTTAAATGTTTCACCCATCAAAGCATGTTCAGGTGGGATAATTTTCCCATCGTTACAAAGACTGTACAAATTTCTGCCGGTATGCAACATGGCTCTGCTTGGCATGCAAACGGCACCAACCGTTCCTCCGGGGATATGCGCATTTGTAAATGCCATTCCATCCTTGCATAATTGATCTAGGTTAGGAGTATTTATATAGGGATTCCCCAATGCATGTATCGTGTCATATCTCTGGTCATCTGTCAGAATAAAAAGAACATTAGGCTGTGTTTTACTCATTTAAACCTCCCATCTGCTCAGATATTGAGCATCATTTATATGTTATTAAAAGGATATGGTCATATTGTCACCGGTATGGAGTCCTCCACAGGCTTTCCCATAGCCTCACTCAGTAATTATACCAACACGGTGGGTTTGCAGAGGCCACATGCCCGGAATGCCATAAATCCACTCCCCACCGTATCGATCACATATCCTTTTCCGCCTAGCCTTACAAGAGGTTTTCCCTCCACACGGACAAACAGGGCGGAGCCAAAGTCATCGTTCCTGCAATCTCCCCATAGAGTGAACAGACTTTGTTCCTCCTGAATCAATTGCAATCATATATGCCATAGCTCTATCCGCTTTCCTTTTGAATGATGTAATATCTATGCGTGGCAGATCTGATCCGGGAACTTATTTCCAGTCTCCAAAACCTCCATCAGAAGCTTTTCCCGATACCTGGTTACCAGATCGGCATAGGCCGAATCCGCTGCCAGATTCACCCTTTCCTCTGGATCATGTTTCCGGTCGGTAAGCTCACACTCTCCGTTTTGATACTGAATAAACTTATAATCCTCATCCAAATAGCCCATGGTATTCACGTCACGATCAAAATATCCGTTCCGATATTCGATCAGACATCTGTTCCGAGGCTTTCCGCCGGATAATGCCGGAGCCTGTGAAATCCCATCAATATATCTGGGTGTGTTTACCTCTGCCAGCTCGCAAATCGTGGGATAAATATCCACAGAGGAAGCCAGCACATCGGTAACTCCGGCTTGGAAACCGGGAGCACGGATAATCAGCGGCACGTTGATTAGCCCATCATAGAAGAAGGGGCCCTTCAACCACAAGCCATGATCGCCCATCAGCTCTCCATGATCCGATGTAACAACAATAATCGTATCTTCCAGCGTTCCTGTTTCACGCAAGGCATCCAAAATCCTGCCCACTCCCTGATCAACGAGGTCTACCATGGCATAGGTATTGCGAATTCTCTGATTCCGCTCCTCTATCGATACGCCTGCCTGGCTCTTCTTTTTCGCCTCAGAACGTCCTCCGTTGCTAATACCCAGGCCTTCCAGTATTTTTTTATCCATAAACTCGGCCACACGCTCGGCTGTTCCCTCTACCCGCTGCTTCATTTCCTCAGACATATCCGGAGTTTCCTTCAAAAGTCCCGCCCTGTGCCAGATTTCTTGCTTCATGTGTTTATAATGAGTAGGGCGGGTTTCCATATCGTCATCCTCGCATACAGGCATTTTTATCGGAACATCCTGATATCGCTTTGCCGTCTCATAGGGCGGATTAAAGGGATGATGCGGATCCGGGAAGCTGGCTACAAGGAAGAACGGCTGCTCTCCGTCTGCATGCTCACGGATATAATCGGCGCTTCTTTCCCCCACAAAAATGGAGTCGTGTAGCCTCTCCGGCATTGTCGTTACAGGACAATACTCGAAGCCCGGGAGCTTTTTCTCCTGTGCCATGTCGTTTGTACCGCCATGCTCACGGAACCATTTTCCGTAATGGGCGATGGGCGCTGTGGCATGGCCAACTGTGAATTCCACATGATCAAAGCCCCAATAAGGCCCGTTCCAATCGATGTCATCCCCCACTTCTTTCCAGTACCGATGATCCTCTTTGCTTCCTCTGGGTGCTTTTTCCCCACAGTCCGTCGGCTCAAAATGTAGCTTTCCTATACTGCAGGTGCTGTAGCCCTGTTCCTGAAAAGTATTTCCAATAGTGGGCAGCGTTTGCGGGAGCATAAGCCCATTAGTCCACATACCATGATTGTGTGGATAGCGCCCTGTAAAAATTGACATACGATTTGGCATACAGATAGGATTGTTCACGCAACAGTTTTCAAACTGCATTCCCTCGCCTGCTATCGTATCCAAATTAGGGGTCCGCACATACGGATTCCCATAGCAGCCCAGATAATCCTTTCTCAGCTGGTCAGCCATAATTAAAAGAACATTCTTTTTTTTCATCTAAAAAACCTTTCCTCTCATGCCATCTGCCGGCCAAGGGCAACAATTCTCAATCCGAATCCGGAATGACAATTTTCTTGTGTTTTATAGCCTTATAAACGATTGATATAACGAGTAACAAGATCACTGCAAACATTGTGCCTGCTATCGGCCTTTTGACAATTTCAAGTATATTTCCCTGAGACCAGATCAACGCCTGCCGGAGACTCTTCTCAAAGGTATCCTGCAGCACAAAGCCAATAACGATGGGCGCTACAGGGAACTTTACAGCCTGAGCGGCAAAGCCCACCAAACCCAACAGCAAAAGCAGCCACAAATCAAAAAAGCTGTTATTTATGCAGTAAACACCAATAAACATGATTGCCGCAACAATAGGCATCAGGATACGCGCCGGCAGCTTCGTCAGAGAAGCAAAGATACCCACGCAGGGAAGATTTAACAGTAAAAGCATCACATTGCCCACATACATACTGGCAATTACCAGCCAAAACAGCCTGGGATTTGTAGTCATAAACATGGGGCCAGGGGTAATGCCGTGGATCATAAAAGCACCTAAAAGAACGGCTGTAGGCGCCGCAAAGGGAATTCCCAGCGCCAAAAGCGGCACCATGGCTCCAGCGGAAGCTGCATTGTTGGCCGATTCCGGCCCCGCCACTCCTGCAATAGCTCCCTTCCCGAATTCCTCGGGATGCTTAGATACGCTTTTCTCCACCTTGTAAGAAAGAAGTGATGCCAGAATCGCTGCCGGTCCGGGTATGAGTCCGATAGGAAAGCCCAGGATAGAACCGCGAAGAATCGGGCCTACCGATTCCTTTAGCTCCTTTTTGGTGGGATATAGATCCCGAAATTTCACCTTGATCAGTTCACCCACGTCGTAGGGTTTTACCGCAGTAACCAAAAGCTCCGCCATACCGAACAATCCCATTGCACAGGGCAAAATATCAATTCCCCGGGATAGCTCCAGAATTCCGAAGGACATACGGTCGTCACCCATCAATGGGTCGATTCCAATGGAACTGATCGCCATTCCCACTAAAAGCATGAGTAATGATTTCAAAAAGGAATCTCCCGTCAGATTGCTTAAAAGAACTATTGCCAGAATACTGATCGCCAAGAACTCCGGAGCTCCAAAGGCAAGCGCAATCTGGCTGAGCGGTGGCGCAAAAATCATAAGTAAAATGATTCCTAGTGTTCCCGCAACGAAAGAACCAATGGCCGCAACGGCCAGCGCTGCGCCTGCGCGCCCCTTTTTCGCCATCTGGTATCCATCTAGACAGGTTACCACCGAAGCGCCCTCGCCCGGCATATTGATCAGTATGGAGGTAGTTGAACCGCCATACATGGAACCGTAATAAATACCGGCCAAAAGAATCAGGCTCGTTCCCGCATCCAGTCCGAAACTAAAGGGGAGCAAAATAGCCATGGCACTCACCGGCCCAATCCCCGGCAAAACACCTATAACCGTCCCCACAAACACTCCTGCAAAGCAGGCTACCAAATTCTGAAGGGTAAGCGCCTCTTGGAACCCACGCAACAATAATTCTATTACATCCACATCAAACACCTCCTAATTAAAAATCATCCCTCTGGGAAGCGGCACGGAAAGCAGCACGTTAAACACCACATAACAGCAGACAGATGTCAGAAAAGCAAGAAGAAGCGGCTTTACCCACCCTTTTGATCCCGATATTTTTGTTAACGACAGCACTAGGCCAAAGATGGCAATCAGAGTACCCAGGTATTGGAACATCAAGATAAAAAGGATTAATGTTAGGAGATAACCCCCAAAGCGTTTCAAGCCATTCCAATCTATTTTTTGGTCATCAGCCTCTTCGGAGGTCTGTGTTTTACCCTTCCTGCTTTTCCAAAAGTTTAGACCTAAAGAAACCAGAGAGATTAGGAGCCCAAGAAAGCCAATGACCGCCGGCACGAAGCCGGGACCGGGGCCTTGAACCGTGCCCATATTCATTTGCAGGGCCAGATACAAATATACCGCACACACCAGGGCAATGAAGCCAACAAAAATGTTTTGCTTTTTAGTCATAGATAAAATCTCCTTTTAAAACACGACAGCGTAGGTCTCAAAACGGTAGACCTTCAGCTGCCCCTTCTTATCAGGAAAGGAAGAAGCCCCCCCGACTCCTTCCTTTCTGATTCCTTACTGTGCTTTAATCCCCAACTCTTCTGCAAGTGCCTTGTTCATCTCATAGTTATCTTTTACTATCTGCGTCATTTCTTCTTCTGTAACCTGCTCCACTGCTGCACCGTAGTTCGTAATCATGAACTGCTGATATGCATCGGAGGCGATAGCGAGATCAACCTGTTGCTTTATCCAGGCTACAACATCATCCGGTGTATCCTTATGAACAGCAACCCACTTGTATCCATAAGTCTCTACGTCAATACCCATCTCCTTTAGGGTGGGAACATCAGGCATAGCCTCGGTACGCTCATCACTGAACATGGCCAGCATTCTGACGGAGCCGTCCTTTACGAGATTAGTGGCCACACCGTTATCAAGCACCAGGAAATCTACATGTCCCCCCAAAAGTGCGGGAACGCACTCAGTGGTGCTGGTATATGGCACGTAAGTGGGGTGTTCCACACCGATGGCCTGGAGCCACATTTTACCACCTATGTCTCCTATACCGTTGGGATTACCCGCACTGTAGTTCAGCTCGACTCCCGCCTTCAGATCCTTCTCCAGATCAGCATAGGTCTTATAGGGAGAATCTGCCTTTACAACGATGGTCATCGGATCCGGTGGTGACATAAGTGAAAGGTGACGGAAGTCATCGATAGTGTAAGGAAGGTCCTTGATTGCCGGCATAATCATCAGTCCGCCGTTTCCCACAGCCAGGAGGGTGTGACCGTCAGCCTGCGCCTTGTAGACCGCCTGTGTTCCAATTGTCTGCGTTCCACCTGCAGAGTTGACCACCACGACGGGTTTGTCTCCCAACTCCAACGCCTCCACCAACACACGCGTGGGCAAATCCATAGCTGACCCTGCAGCTGCGGGAACAATAAAGTCAATGCTCTTGGTGGGATAGCCCTCGGGCTTTGCCACTGTGCCGCTGTCCGGCTCCTCCGTTGCAACCGGCGTTGCAACCGGCGTTGCCGTGTTTGTCTCTACTGCAGGTGTTTTCTCGTTGCTGCCGCAGGCTGCAAGAGAGCCAACAAGCAGGGTTGTTGCCAACAGTAATGCCAATTTCTTTTTCATTTGCTCTTTCCCCCATTTTTTAAAATTTATAAAAGATCAATGTGTATCCCTTCGGAATTGCCGCGCGCTCTTCTTCTCCCCGCATGGCTTGATCCATGCGTCCCGGATAATGCGGATGTGTACCTTTGGTGTTCACATCCGAATTGCGATACGCATCCAGCAGCGGCTTCATGAGAACTGCTTGTGGCTGTTCCGGAGTATAAGTATCCCGATCCTCGGGAATCTTATCAAAATAATAGTACTGATTCTTAGACACCTTTCTATACCAGCTTATGTGTTCCGTCTGTCACCATATAGACCCCAT
>JAEYPI010000100.1 GCA_023410885.1 Bacillota bacterium | reverse complement strand
TGCACTGTGTGTGCTCCTCTCCCGAAGAGATGAGTGAGTATTATGACGCTCTTGACCCCCAGTGGTTCACCGTCTGCCTTGACATAGGCCATATAGGCCTTGTAGGCGAGGATGAAGCACTCTTCATTGAAAAGCTCGGTGCTGAAAGGCTTGGCTGTCTTCATATTCACGACAATAATTATATTGATGATAGCCATATGCTGCCCTTCACCATGAAGCTGGATTGGAAAAAAATCTGCACCGCGCTCAAAAAGGTAGGCTACCGCGGCGATATGACACTTGAATCTGATGCTTTCCTTTATAACATGCCCAAAGAGATGTTCCCCATTGCTCTCAAATACATGCAGGATACGGGAAGACATCTCATTAAGCTTGTAGAGGGATAAACCATGATAAAAGCAACAGTATTCGACCTTGACCACACACTTTTTGACAGATATGCAACTCTCCGTGAAATCGTAAAGCATTTTAGAGAGGGCTTTAAAATAGCAGAAGGCATAACAGACGAATATATTGGGGAGCAACTGGAATGGGCTGACAAACAGTTTGCCCACCATGGCTGGGAGCAGATACATCGTCACCTTATTGATCGTGGTATCTTTGCTGAGGAACCCGAATACGGGTATTACAGCAATTATTTGCTTAGTTTGTTATATAAAACTGCCGTGCCCTTTGAGTTTGCAATACCCACATTGGAAGAGCTTTCCTCTATGGGACTCAAGGTTGCTCTTATCACAAACGGCTTTCATGATCGTCAGTATAAAAAGCTTGAAATGACAGGGCTTACTCACTGCTTTGACAGCATTATCGTAACCGGGGATATAGGCGAGCAAAAGCCGGGAAGACTGTCCTTCGACCTTATGGCACAGCAGCTGGGGCTTGAACCTTCAGAAATGCTTTACATCGGCGACAATCCCCTCAACGATGTTGAAGGCTCAAGAAACGCGGGCTACATCCCTGTCTGGGTCAGAACCACGGGCGTGTGGTCCTTCCCCGATATAGAAAAGCCTGAATTGCAGGTTGACACCGTGGCCGAGATACCTGCACTTGTAAGAAAACTGAACAGATAAGACTTCTCCCGGATGTTCACAAAAGCACCCGGGAGATTTTTTATTCGACTTCAGCCGTAAAGGACTTTGCAGACAAATCTGCGATGTTATAGAGGTTCACAACACAGTAGGGCACCTTGGCAAACTCAACCCTGACACTACCTTCAACCTTTTCGCCCAGGACCTGTAACAGCTTATCCTCACTGGGTGTGGTGCTCTCCACGGCTATGGTCCTGTCGCCCGAGATTTTTAGGATCCTTGATAATTTCTAAATCTAACAGTAATGCATTGATTTCCACGCCGTAAAGCATGATCATAGAGGTGAGTAAAAGCCATAGCAGCAATGCGATGACGGCTCCCAGGGTTCCGTAAAATTTTGAATAATTGGCATAGGTGTTCACATAGTACTGAAAAAGCAAGGTGAAAACAGTCCAGGACAAAGTAGTGAAGGTTGCACCCGGTATGGCACAACGAAAGCATAGATTTTTAGCCGGAACGAACATATAAAAAGCCAGGAACAATACAAAAATGAGGATCAGTGGAATAATGATACGAAAGACCAGAAGCAGATCTTCTATGACAACAAAAGAGGGGTTTCTATCCAACAGGTTGATAATCTGTTGGCCAAAAACGATTCCTAAAAGTGCCAAAACGATGGTTATTGCAAACAGAATAACTGAAATAATGGACAGAAGATATCTTATGATGAAATTTCTTTTTTCAGGGAATCTCATGGCTCGGTTTGTCCCATCCATAAAGGCGCGGAATCCTCTTGAAGCAGTGTATATGGCTAATAGTACCGATAAGGACATCAGGCCGTCTCTCTGCTGATCGACAATATCAATGACAATATCTGTGACCAATTCATAAACCGCCTTTGGAAAATAGGTTTCCAATGGGGACAGGATGGCTGAGGCGTCCAGGTTAGCATAACCTACAAGTGTCATGAGAAAGATTAAAAACGGAAAGAAGGATATCAGCAAGTTATAGGACAGATGATAAGCATAGGCCGATATGCTGTCCTGTTGTATTCTTTTTATCAAAAGCCCTATAAACCTTAGTAGGGATATTCTGTTGTTCGAACCACAAGGCTTTTGAGGTAAAGCTGAAGGCTTATTATGTGCCATAACGTCCTCATCCGCTCCCAAAGCGATTAGTCTTTATGTTCGGGTGATTCTTAATATGCAAATACATGGGGCCATTTATTCACGGAGATACCGGATGCAATTTGTAAAATGATGCATTGGGCAATGGACGTAGGCCCGCAAAAAGTCTGAGGAACGAAAAAAAGACTTCACTATCAGAAGCCTTTTTCATCCCACAGATCATTTATAATAGCTGTTATTGAGGATTTTACGATGCCTTATTTACCAAATAAGCGCTGGATGACACGCTTAAGGAACGATTTTTTAGCAGGAGGATTCTGATTTTGTACGCCTGGAAGGGGCTTACTATTTAAGGTGTCAACAGTATTTGTGGTACGGGAAATCGCCGGTTTAGTGTTTGAATTTCCTTGTTTAGACTGCTGGGAACCATATGCTGGATTAGTCCTGTTAGCCTGTCCATACTTGGTATTGCCCGATCTATAATCCCCATTATCCGGCCTTTGATTCCGATTAGCGGGTCTTTGATTCCCGTTAGTGGGCCTTTGATTCCCGTTAGCAGGTTTCTGATTTCTATCGGACCCATTGGTATGATCACGATTTGTTTCATGACGCTGTGCCGGTTTTTTATCGTAGGGCTTCCTATCAGAACGTCTTTCGCCATTCTGTCTTTGGCTTGAGCCTGCTTGGGATCGTGGCCTGGCCTTATCAGCTGAATTCTCTGCCGGCTTGATCTTGGGTGCATTGTCCTGTATCCATTTTTCAGCCTCAGCCTTATGAGCATCAAAATCAGCCTTTGTAGGCAATTCTGCCTCATTGATCATAACACCGATATGCTCTTCTATTTCGTAGAGGCTCATGATGTCGTCACCTGTAACCAAGGTAATGGCGCGACCTGAATTTCCGGCTCTGCCGGTACGCCCGATCCTATGGACATAGCTGTCCTTCTCGTTGGGGACATCATAATTGATGACCAGGGATAAATCGTCGATATGAATACCGCGGGCAGCCACATCGGTGGCTATAAGCAAGTGAAAGTCACCCCGCTTGAACTGCTCTATGGTTTTGAGCCGCTTGCCTTGAGGAATATCACCATGAAGGGCCTGCGAAGCATACCCCTTTCGGGTTAAAAAGCTCTGTACCCTATCGACGGCGATTTTTGTGTTACAGAAAATCATACAGCTTTCGGGCCGCTCAGTGAGAAGCAGACGGTTCAGCTGTGTGTTCTTTTCTCTATAATCCACACGGTAATAAGCTTGTTGGATAGTATCCACCGTCATGGTCGGGGATTCAATTTCGATGGTTACAGGCTGTTTCATATAGGCTTTGCAGATTTTGTGAATTTCATCGGGTATGGTGGCTGAAAAAAGAAGGGTCATCCTCTCTCTGGGAAGGGTTTTAATTATTTTGACCACCTGATCCAGAAAACCCATGTCCAGCATTCTGTCCGCCTCATCAAGGACCAAAAACCGTATGGACTTGGTTTTGAGATTTCCGTTGCGAATGTGATCATCGACGCGGCCCGGTGTTCCGCACACAATGGAGACCCCTTTATTAAGGGCCTGAACTTCAACATTCATATTATGCTGTCCATATACGGCGGTCACCTTGTGATCGAGATGCTTTGCCATCTTTTTTAGATCACTGTCCACCTGAACAGCCAGTTCCCGTGTCGGCGTAAGGATAAGGCCTTGAGGTCCCGGTGCCTTCGGATCAATCATTTGCAGCATGGAGACACCGAAAACGGCAGTCTTGCCGCTGCCTGTTTTAGACATGACGATCAGGTCTTCATTATTTAGAATGTGGGGAATTGCCTTACTCTGCACCTCTGTGGGCGTCTCAAATCCCATCTCCTCCAGGGCCTTTAGAATTGGGGCAGAAATACCTAAATCATTAAAATTGCTTATCATATAATCTTCTTTCATTATTATGAGATATATTCATTATATCACGAGGTTCAAGGGGAGCAAGTCCCGATCGATATTGGCGCTCTTTTCCATGTAATATGGGCCTTGCTAAGTAACATTATGTTACAATTTAATTAAATTTCCACCATTTAGATTATATTCCACCCTTACCAAACGGAATAACCCAAGTGCTCTAATGCCGAAAATCCAATTGGAGAAAGCATCGGGCGGATATGTTGGTAAGCGGAAAATGAAAGATAGAGTTGAAACCTCCTGTTGAATTTTAGATAAATATATGATATTCTATCAGCATATAAAGTCATGATGCAAATCATGGTGGAAAATTTACTTTTCTAAGTAAACTTTTCAGCGATAAAGGCAAACCGTTACGAAAGTACGGGGCGCAAAGCTAAAGGGCCTTACTACAGAGGAATCTGTAATGGCAGCCAGTTACCGAAGGGAGAGTTTTTTCATGCGTAAAATATTAGCAGCCATTATAGTAAGCGTAGTGTTGCTATTTAATATGACAGCTGTGTTTGCCGTATCTCCCAGCGTTGGGAGCGTTTTCGAAGATGCACAGCTTGAATCCGGACTCATTAAAGTTTCTTATCAATCTGATAATAATAAAAAACTCAAGGTCATGGTGGAGAAAGACGGCCAAAAGATCCATTACAATCTGAGGAACGACGGAACAGCCGAGAGCTATCCTCTCCAATTTGGAAATGGTGACTACAAGATCAGCCTTATGGAGAACACTGAAGGGAATAAGTACAAATATCTTCTTACCCAGAACGTTAAACTGGAAATGGAAGATCAAAAAGAGGTCTACTTGACTTCCATACAGAACATCAACTGGAACCAAGACATGGCCGCTATTAAAAAAGCAAAAGAACTTACAAAGGGTATAAACGACGACCAGAAAAAAGTGAAAGTCATTTATGAATACATAGTGAATAATCTCAAGTACGACTATGAGAAGATTAAAAACCTGCCGTCCGATTACCTGCCTGATATTGATGCAACATTAGCGTCAAACAAGGGTATTTGCTACGATTACGCTTCAACCTTTGCCGCAATGCTTAGAAGTGTAGAGATACCCACCAAGCTTGTTAAGGGCTATGCGAAAGGCATCAATGGCTATCATGCATGGAATGAAGTCTACAACAGTGAAAAAGGCGTATGGGAAATATATGACACTACATACGATGCTCAGATGAAGGCCTTGAAAGGAAAATATAGCATAATAAAGGAAAGTAGTGTTTATACGAAAGTAAACGAGTATTAGTATAAGATTGTGAATAGAGCTAAATAAACAATAGCAGTTGACTTATTAAAAAGTCGGCTGTTTTTTTTACCTTCTTTTAAGGATGGCTATTTAAGATGGAAGCAATGGGAAATAAGTGCAAAGTAATCAAAGGTATAGTAATATTTCAAGCAGAGTTAAACATATTAATGGCTTATTTGACAGAGCACAACTAAAAATCCATCTGTCACTTTTGAGCCTCTC
>JAEYPI010000006.1 GCA_023410885.1 Bacillota bacterium | reverse complement strand
CATCATAACCATGTCTCCTTTGTCCGCACATTTTTGCTTATTTTGCGGCAATTAAAGGGAAAACATGCATTATACCGAATAAAGATACCGTAACAGAGAACACTTACAGTCTTGGTGAGTGCTTTCTTCTGAATTCTGATGGAGAATTTCCGACCTTTTTTCCAAACAGATAACTGAAATAAGGAATATTTTCAAATCCACAGCGCTCAGCGATCTCTGCAATGGTTTGGTTGGTTCCCGCTAACAGTTCCTTGGCCCGTTGTATTTTCAAATCAGTCATATAGACGTTAGGAGTGACACCAACGGCTTTGGAAAAAATGGTATGAAAGTAGTTGGGACTTAGACCTGCAACATGGGAAAGCTCCTCCAGCGTTAATTTCTTATCTTGATGAAGCGCTACATATTCCAAGGTTTTTTTTAGAGTAAAGTAGTGGGGACCCGAGATCGTCTCCAAAGAGCTCATAGGATTTATAGCATCCCTGTACAGGCTTTGGAGCAAATCCAGAATAAGTGCCCGGGAACGAATCACAGAGGTGATTTTGGGATTTATGGTTTCATTGAGAATTTCTGAAAAAATGCCTTGATAGTCCTTTCCAGGGTCGCTTTTGTTAACAACAGGGATATGATCAAGAATAGGATGGCGAAATAAGGGCTGATACTTCTGCTCTGCATGCATGTCATAAGTACGTGGGTTCTTACCCATGGAGCCCTTCACATCAAAAAAAAACGCAAAGCAACTATAGGGCATAATGCCCTGGGTATATTGGCCGGGTTTTCTAAAGATGATATCACCTTTCTCAATCCCATACCGCTGATCATCAATGATCATCGATCCATCGGACTCAGTGATATACTCCAGCTCATAATCGAAGACATACCGTTCTCTCAGCCTTTGATGAGGCAGATAATTGGTCGATGAAAAATAGTAACTTTTTAAAACCAATGGCGCAAATTCGCTCTCGTTGAGTGAAAGGATTTCAACCTTGGGATGTAGCATCTTTCAGCACCTCATCTCCCCATCTTATATCCCTATTGTATCATAAGATATCGAAAATGGAGGAAGTTATCGAATAGATTGTACCGTCTTTTAGCAGTAATATGAAAGAAAGTATTGAAATAAGAACCCCACCCCGCTAGGGCAATCAAAGATTGCCAGCGGGGGCCCGGTAACCTTGTTGTTTGCACAATAAAAACATTTCACAGAATAAAGGATGGGAAATATATGAGCCAGTTTTACTTTGATCAACAGGGTCGGTTTGTTATTGAGAACTATAATGATCAAAAGCCCTTTGCTTCATTTCTCCCCGGTATCGCAGGACTCAACGGCATCCCCCTTTGGGTTTATTATGTCAACAGAGGTCAGGGCATTGCAAGCTTCGGTGTTGAGAACAAGAATGGCAGCATCCTGGAATTCTTACCTGCCGATAAATCCTATCAACTGGTGTCCTATAGCGGATTCCGTACCTTCATTAAGCTGATCGAGGGTGACAAAACCGAACTTTTGGAGCCCTTTTCTCAATTAAGCACCAATAAAGGTGTACAAGAGCGCATGCTCATTAAACCCCAAGAGCTGTCCCTTGAATACCTCAACGAAGCAAAGGCTCTTTCTGTGACAGTCAACTACTTTGTTCTTCCTCATGAAAGTTTTGCGGCCTTAGCCAGGGAAGTGACCATAAAAAATCTTGCGGATAAAGCCCTCCATCTGGAGATACTGGACGGGCTTCCCGGTATCATTCCATACGGCATTGATAATAGCGGGTACAAAGAGCTCGGGCACACCCTGCAGGCCTGGATGCACGTTTATAATTTGGAAAACAATATCCCGTATTACAAGGTTCGCTCCAGTACCGCGGACACGGCCGAGGTCTCCGAGATTACATCCGGGCATTTTTATTTAAGCTTTTCCTCAGACATGGAGGGCGCGCTCTTAAAGCCTATAGTAGACAGCGATTTGATTTTCGGAAGCAATACGGCCCTTGCCCACCCTGTCTCATTTATGGCTCATAGTGTTCAGGAGCTCCTTAAAAAGGAACAGGTCGTCGTGAACAAGAAACCCTGCGGCTTCTCGGCTGTCTGCAGAACCTTGGAGCCTCAGGCGAAAATAAAAATCATGAGCCTGATAGGAAATGTCTCCGATATTTCCATCCTTCAAAGGGATCTTTCCCGCCTTACTTCAGCACAGTATTTTGAACAAAAGCGTTTAGAAGCCCGTCAGCTTATCGAAAACCTGACAAAAACGGTGGAAACCCAAACGGGCTCAGCTCTCTTTGATGGCTATGTGAGGCAATGCTACCTGGACAATGTCATGCGCGGTGGCTATCCCCTTCTTCTCGAAAACGGAAAAGACCCTTTTGTTTATCATGTTTACTCAAGAAAGCACGGGGACCTGGAACGGGACTACAATTTTTTCTCTCTGGCTACCGAATTCTACTCCCAGGGCAATGGCAATTTCCGGGATGCCAACCAGAACCGGCGTAATGATTCGCTTATTAACCCTGCTATTAGGGATTTCAATGTTAAAATGTTTATGAACCTTATTCAGACCGACGGATACAATCCTTTGGTGGTTAAAGGGTGCACCTTCAACCTCTCACAGGACGGTATGGCTGATGTTGCAACGCACTTTGGACCCCATGATCAAGAGTCCATCAAAGCCTTCTTTCAAAAACCTTATACACCGGGCAGGCTTTTAAAGCTCATACAGGATAAGGGCTTTAAGCCTGATATTTCTATGGACCGTATTTTAAAACTAGCGCTCCATCATTCCACCCAGAATATTGAGGCTGATTTCGGAGAAGGATTCTGGAGCGATCACTGGACCTATAATATGGATTTGGTGGACAGCTACCTGACGGTGTATCCCGAAAACATAATAAAACTGTTATTTGAAGATAAAAGCTATCGCTATTATGACAGCCATGTCTTTGTTCTGCCTAGGAAGGACAAGTACGTCCATGTCAACGGTAAAGTGAGGCAGTATCATGCCAAAATAGAAGACGAAGCTAAAAAAGAGCTTATTGAAAAACGTCAACAGCATAGAACATGGGTAAGAACCCAATACGGACATGGCATTATTTATGAGACGACCCTGTTTGAAAAGCTCTTAAGCCTTGCTCTGATCAAGTTTACCTCTCTTGATCCCCTTGGTATGGGGGTTGAGATGGAGGCCGATAAGCCCGGCTGGAATGACAGTCTGAATGGACTCCCCGGAATGTTTGGATCGGGTATGTCCGAGACCTTTGAAATTAAAAGGATTATTCAATTCTTAACAGGGCTAAAGAACGGACAGGACCTTGAAAATAGGGTTATATCTATCCACGAAGAGCTTTATGAGCTCATGATTAAAACATCGGGCTTGGTTGAGGTCTATAATGCATCTCATGACTCTCAAAAGGATTATAAGTACTGGGATAGTGTTGCAGCCGGCAGGGAAGCCTACCGTGAAAAAACCCGTTGCGGCTTAAGCGGTTATCAAAAAAATGTGGGCTTCAATGAAATTAAGGCAATCCTTGAGCTGTTTTTACATAAACTTGACCAAGGCATTGATAAAGCTGTCGGTTTCGGACAGGGGCTCCTGCCCACCTATTTTACCTTTGAGGCTGTAGAGTGGGAATTTGTTAAAGATTCAGAGGGCCTTATTAAAACGAACCACAAGGGACAGCAAAATGTTCGGGTCCTCAAGTTTAAGCCCCATTGCGTCACTCCTTTTTTGGAAGGTCCCGTCAAAGCCATGAAGCTTACAGAAAACGCCTGTGAGGCCAGGATGCTCTACAACAGGGTTAAAGACAGTCCCCTGTTTGACAGAAAGCTCAAGATGTACAAGACTTGTGGCCCCTTGAAGGACGAATCCATGGAACTGGGGCGCGGTAGAGCCTTTACACCCGGCTGGCTGGAGAATGAATCCATATTTACGCATATGGAGTACAAGTACCTCTTGGAAGTATTGAAGTCGGGCCTTTATGAAGAATTCTTCGAAGATATGAAAAAGGTATTGGTTCCCTTTCTCGATCCTCAGGTCTACGGAAGGAGCACCCTTGAAAACTCTTCCTTCATCGCTTCTTCGGCAAACCCGGACCCCAGTACTCATGGAAAAGG
>JAEYPI010000078.1 GCA_023410885.1 Bacillota bacterium | reverse complement strand
CTGTAACAGCCCGGATTAATGACCAGGATATTGCGTATCATTTGCCGACCCAGGGTAAAGGCATGATATCCAATTCACTTGCTGCCCTATGTGCGGTCCATGTACTGGGTTTTAATCCAAATCAAGTGCTCCATCAATTTGATTCCCTAAAGCTTAATGCCTCGGTTCAGGAAGCTTTTGCTGTCGATTTACCCAATGGCGGGCAGGTCCATATTTTGGATGACAGCTATAATGCCACGGTATTGTCTATGAAATCCGCATTTGAAGTGTTTAAGCTCAATTCAGCTTTTCATAAAGGTAAAAAAATAGGTGTTTTAGGGCGTATTGTCAATTTGGATGAACAGGCAGAAGCCATACATAGGTCACTAGCAAAGCCTTTAATGGATACTGGTGTTGACCTTGTGTTTTTTTATGGAAACGAAATGCAGTATTTGATTGATGAAATGCCTCAGGATAGGGTGGGGGGATGGTATGAGGATATCAGCTTGTGTGCAAGAGCCGTGGCCAGCGTACTGGAACCCGGTGATTATATTCTTCTAAAGGGGTCACGAAGAGCCAATGATTTTGGGCAGATACGGCCCTTGCTCTTGGATGCCATTAAAAACAAGAGCAAAAACGACTCTTTGAGAATCCAGCTAGGACTTACCCACCCATCCCATGATTATGGGGTCCAAGCGGTGGATGCAAGTACCGGAGAGGTAATCTGGGCTCAGGGCAATCCTTATCTTGAGGTTAATCGGGGCCTGGGTGGTGTGGTGCTTATTGATCGATTGATGGAAAGTCTGTCAAGAGGGAGCATTAAATTGAGGGATAGGGTAATTATCAGTACAGTTTCTTCGAGAGATGCCCATTCACCGGGTTCAATTGGCCTAAATGCCAGTGAACAGGTATCCGTTTACACATTATTGTGCGCCGCCATCATTCAGCAGGCACCGGATGCTCAATTGGCACTGGCAGAGAAGCTGGGGGAAAGTACGGCTGAAACCCTGAAGCATATGAAAGCTTTATCTGAGAAGCTAAAATTGAGCAGCCATGCCGTTGAAAATATAACGGGAAGGGTACATAGCACAAAGCTCCAGTCCTTTAAAATAACCGACTTGAATAAAATCGGCTGCCATTTGTTTTCTTATCCTTCAGAATATTTAAAAATGTTGAATGTGACAACCTTTGAATATAAAGAAAGAATTTTTGATTCAACAAGCCACCTTGTAGGTAGCGGAAAAGCTTTCGCAGGAATAATGTTCGGCAGGGACAGGGGTGAAGGCATTGCTTTTACCTCAATAAAGGGACGGAAAATAGTTGTTTCTGTATGTGGTGCGAAAGATAGCTTTCACCGAGACAATCTGTTGACTTCGGTTATTGATGGACTTACTTTTCCATCTGATGCCCAAAACAGGGTCGTGCCAAGAAAAAGATTTGAAATAACCAAGGATCAGGACGTAAGGGTTAATATCCTCGGTGATACATATTTTGGTGAAAGCTATACGAAAGTCAGGATAAAAAGGGGACGTCAGGATGGGCTAAGCAAATATGGCTATGAATATTGCTTTATAGGCATTGAGGCCCTTTTAAAGAAGGGTGATTTTAATCTTGTTAATTTCGAAGCAGCACTGACGGATTTAGCAGACTCTTCGCTTCAAAATATTAAGCCCTTTGTATTGAGCGGCCATAGTCAAAAAAGTATAGCTGCGTTGAAGAAATTCCATATTCATGGGGTGACCCTTGGCAATAATCATGCCATGGATTATGGTGCTGAGGGGCTAAACTCCACCATAGAGTCCTTTAAGGGTGCGGATATCCAATGGACTGGGGCTGGATATAACGAAAAGGATGCCATTGAGCCTTTGCGTGTTCGGATCAATGATTGTGAAATCGTGATTTTTAACGGGTATTGGTATAGGCAAAGTGCGCATCGCATTTTTGAGCTCTATGCATCCGGACAAAAAGCAGGTGTGGCCTGCTTAAGCGGAGCCATTTCAGACCGCATAAAGGAAGAAAAGCGAAAAAATGAGAACACGTTTGTTATGGTAATAGCCCATTGGGGAGTTGATTTCCAACCTGTTGTTTCAAGTCAGAGGACCTATGCGAAAAATCTGATAGGGTGTGGAGCGGATTTAGTCATAGGCCATGGGGCTCATATGACTCAGTCTATGGAACAGGTTGATGGCAAATGGGTTTTGTACGGCATTGGGAATGGCGTGTTTAACAGCGACGGTGAGTATGAAAAAAATCAGGTGCCACCTTATAGCTTTCTTGCGCAGCTTCGCTTTGAAAAAAGAGGGAAAAAATCACTTTATCTATATCCCTTATACTCGGACAATTTAAAAACCTTCTGGCAGACACGACCTGTAACAGACGAGCAATTAGACGAGCTTCTGAGCTATCATAAGGCAATCGGTTCATCTATTAAAAACTGGGAGTCAGGTTGCGATGACTTTGGGAAATATATCAGGATTAAGATAGATTAACCTAGGGTAGTCTGTTTCAGGACATTACATCCTGCTGGCTATTGCGTGATAGTAGCTGCTGTATCCTGAAATATTGTGCTCAATGTCGTCTATTCTTGAGCGGAAGGAATGATGGCGGATATAGAATGCCCATAGTATATTTTGAGGCACCTTATAGTACATAGCCACCTCGGGAAAATACAAACCGTTTAGCTGATGCTCTACCCGATGCTCGATGGCCCTTCTTAGTTTCTCCTCGTCAAATGAGGCTAGAGTCTCTAAATATAAATTCTCTTGTCTCAGTCTTGTTATCATGTTAAATGTGGCCATGCATAATTCGAGCAGGGTTGGGTACGTGGTTTCCCGAGTCAGGCAAAAGTCAAGAATACCGCCTGCGTTTGCCAGGTTAAATTCAACATATTTTTTATCGGGTTTGTATTTAAACAATTCGTTGGAGCAGTAGCTCAGCCAATGGTCATGATGATGCCAATATTGTTTTTGAAAAAAATATTTAAAGACCTGTTCAACTCGATTGACCAGACGCTCATCTCTATTAATTTCATACAGTCTCATAAGCGCGAAGGCGGCTTCGCCATCGTAATAAATGATGCGGTATCTCTCCTTGACGGATAGATCCGGAAAATTCAACACATGCACAAAAGAGCCGTCTTCCTTGTTTTCAAAATGGGTAATTCCTTCAGCCAGCTTTTCCATTAACTCGATATATTTATCGTCACCAAAAACCTTGGTGTATTTTGAAAATGCCAAAATGGCTGCAGCATTAGCACCCAGCTTGATTTCATTATCCTGGGCTTTTTCTACCATAAAAGCGCTTATGGTTCCATCAGGATTGGCTGTTAATTCTATTGCGTCAGTGACTAGATAATTCAGTGCCCGTTTTATAGCCAGAGCCAGTTCTTTGTCTTGTGTGATTTCATAAGCTTCAATCATGGAATAGGTTGTGCTGGCGTGGCGCAGTATGTTATATTTCTCGACTTCTTTATTAAAGCAGGGGAAGTAGCCATAGCGAAACTTGCCTACAGAATCAACCTGGCCTGTCAGATACGTGGATGATTTTTGAATTATCGAATGAATAAGGTCTTTATCTATTATTTCAATTCTGCGGCGTCCGTTGTTGAGCCATTGGTTATTCAGTTTGTGAAGTGTCTCGCCGTCATGGAAAAAACCAATAGTAGTAAAAGTGTACATCTTTTCAACTTGGCTTTCTTCGATTTGATAGCGCAGGCCGAGATTGTTCTTAATATAGAAGTTGATATTTTTCCATACCAGATGCTTGCTTTGAGAATCCTTGTTTTCAACAATAAAGGTGTTAGCATTGACTTCCTGTTCCAGAAAGGCGAGGTTAAACATTTCATCAAAGGCTAGTCCTTCCCTGAAATAATTAATTTTAATTCCTGTTATGTAATTAAGAAAGTCTTGGTAGATAAGCGTCTTTATATTATCCACCAAGTCGGCCTTTATCCATATAGGCTTAAGGCCTTTATTTTTAATGATTTTAAAGGCTGCGTCCTCTGCACTTTTCCAGCTTGTCTCTAAAGAATTACCGATTCCTTTACATACACTTGCCCGTGATTTACCATCGCAGATGGATATAAAGATGATGTATTTTGGTTTATTGCCGAAAAAATGATGCATAGGAGCCGATACGTAGGCTTCCTGCAAAAAGATACTGGCTTTTAATTCTTTTAACATTCTATTTGTGGAGAGGGCTTCAGTATTTTGTTCGGACATAATGTTACTCCCATGAAATTGATTATGTTTTTTGATAAAGAGAGCCTGAATATTTTTAAAGACATTCAAGCTCTCTTAGCTAATATATTAATTTCTTATTGCAGTAGCCCTTATTCTGCTTTATTTCCAGGTCTTTTTTTCCGTAAAATCAGCCCAGCGACTGTTGAAAATAGCCCACTGAATGTGAATACACCGGTGCCGATACCTCCGGTTTTGGGCAATTCACAGTTTTCGACGTTGCTAGAATCGGTGTCGCAATCGCTGTCTGAGTCAGCGTCAGCATCTGAGTCAGCGTCAGCGTCTGAATCAGCATCTGCATCCGCATCCGAATCAGCATCACTGTCGGAATCACTATCCGAGTCAGCATCGCAATCGCTATCCGAATCGGAGTCACTGTCTGAGTCGGAATCACTATCGGAGTCTGCATCACAGTCAGAATCTGAATCGGAGTCGCTGTCGCTGTCGGAATCACTATCGGAGTCTGCATCACAGTCAGAATCCGAATCGGAGTCACTGTCCGAGTCAGAGTCACTGTCCGAGTC
>JAEYPI010000053.1 GCA_023410885.1 Bacillota bacterium | reverse complement strand
TTCTCTCTGAAAGCTGAAAAATAAGCCTGATTTATTTTAATATTGTCCTGTTTGTCTTTTATCACACCAAATACATATTCAGCCTTATCACAAAGAAAGTAGGGCCTTATGCCATTTGCTCTTTTTTCTTGAAGAGGTACCAGCATAGAGCGTGACACTAATTTTTTTCCTTCTTGAATCATCAAATTCTCAATCGACAACAGTTCGCCTTCCGGTGACAATACTACCGCATGCGAGACCTTAGCTACGCTATAACCCGGTCTGGCAATCCCAGAACTCTCATCCTCAAGCAGAACATGATAATGATCATACAAAGCCTGCAATATCATTCATTCACCTCCCTATCCATTTGGCAATCAAACACACCATTCGTCATAAGAGGGCGAAAAAACTGTGGCTGCATATCATTGGTGAAATCCATGTCGTAGAGCATCCACCCAAGATCCTGCTCTCCTGTTAAAGATGACTTTGGAGTTTCTCCCTCGAGCAACATAAAGTGAGCTGGAAACTCTCTACACCCTAAATATGGCTGCATATGACATTGGCCGGAACGTGCTCGCCTTAGAAAAATGTTATAATGTTTTTCAGGTGTATCCTCATCACCTGCATTTGAAGTCATCTCAAAATGTGCTTCAATAATGTAAGCTACATCTCGCAGCAGCAGTGCGGCTCTTTGCACTCTGTCATCGGCCGCATATTGATGCAAATCAACTGGAGTTCCCCTCATTGCACTTTTAATGGTATCTGCGGAAATCTTGCTCTTGACTTCATTTCTTCGTACTGAATCAAACCTAATTGGGTTTAATACATGAATCCGGTCAATACACCATTTTATCGCCGGTTTCCAGTGAATCGCTTCGAGGACTCCTCGCGCAGCAGATGGTGTCATAACGTCATAGCTTACACGCTCAGCCTTCATTTCCGGTCTGGTAAAGCAGGCATAGTCTCCCCAGACCTTAAGCTTAATACCGTATCCCATATAGACCTCCTTCCCTAATACTCAGAAAATATACACCTCCGGATTCTTTATCACCTCCATTGCATCTTTAAGACCTGATGCATCATCATAATAGTTTGAGTCTTCTATGAACCAAAAAAGTTCTCCAACCCTGGTTCTTCCTATTACTCCAGCTTTTTTGAGCGCTTCGAATTCATAAGGATAGATTTGAACTGTATATTTTTGAAGTCTTCTGGCAAAAACGCCGGGATAAGGATGGTGTTCAATTTCCTTTCGTATACGGCTGACTTCATCGTCATACGGAACAATTAGCGAAACCATTTCTTTCTCAATTAGCTTAAAGTCATGCGCGATTCGTACAAACGGAAAAAGAAGCCGATCTACTGTTTCATTGCATGCTCTTAATATCCCTTTTGAATCTAACCTATCTGATTGCCAATCATACAGCTCCTCAAAATACTCAGTTATAGCTTCCAAGCAAAGAACGTTTTCTGGATGGCGTTGTGTATTACGATTCATGATGTTAGCACATAATTCGAACTGACCATGCTTTGGCAGACCATGTTTTTCAGGCCAGAAAATGAATGCTTGTCCTTTAAACAATCGCCCCTCCCTATTGCACCGACCTGCAGCCTGTGTTATAGAGTCAAGACCGGCAGCAGAACGGTATACAGTTGGAAAGTCGATATCAACACCCGCTTCAATCAATTGTGTTGAAATTACTCTACAAACCTCACCCTGCTTAAGCCTAATCCGGATATCGTATAGTACATTTGTTCTATGAGCTGGACACATACGTGCACTTAGATGATATAAACCATCATATTCCGCTGCTCTATTTTTTAAGGCCTCATACAACAATGCTGCGTGTTTACGCGTATTGACCACACAAAGCACCTGAGACTCTTTAAGTAGTTTTTCAATAACCTCTTGATCAGTTAATGTTCCTATGTTTTCAACCTCTACTCTTTTAAAAACATTTTGCAATTTTTCTACATCAGAAATAATTTCTTTAGTTCTTATATTAAACGGCAGATGCTCTTGAATTGCAGGTTGCGTTGCTGTACAAAGTACAGCACTGGTACTATAGTTTCTAACTAGCTCACTAATTGCATATAGACAAGGTTTAAGATAGTCAACAGGTAACATCTGTGCCTCATCTAAGATAACAACACTATTTGCTATATTGTGGAGTTTTCTGCATTTTGAACTTTTACATGAAAAGAGAGATTCAAAAAATTGAACCGCAGTAGTAACAATAATAGGCCTGTCCCAATTTTCTGTAGCTAATTTATGTTTTTGATCTTGTTCATCCCAATTGTCAAAAGAACCTTCTGCATACTCAAAGTTACTGTGATGTTCCAAGACGGCTTCATCACCCAATATATCACGGAATACTTCTGCATTTTGTTCTATGATACTAGTATAGGGTATGACATAAATAATACGTTCTTTGCCATACTTAATGGCATGATTTATGGCAAAGGATAACGATGATAAGGTCTTCCCACCACCGGTTGGAACTGTTAGTGTAAATAATCCTTGTTCCCAATTAGCGGCTTCCCTGCATTCTCCTAATATAGATTGCCTTTCTTTATTTATTATTGAATCTACTGCATTTTTACATTTTTCCTCTAAGGCAATTTCAAGCTTTTCTGCTAATTTTGTAAGTTTAAGCGGGGTACCTCGTTTGATAAAGCGTTCAGCACCCATAAACTTTTCAGTATCCAGATAGTCACTATCAACCAAGCAGGAATATAGCATTCTAATGTAAAACGAAAGGGAAAAACCAATATCAAAAGGATCTTTTGAAAACTTTAATGTAAAACAATCCCGGCTAAGCGTTGGAAGAGATATTTCATCTTTATAAGCATTATAATTTGGCAAATCCTTTTTCTTCAGCCGATTAAGAAGGTTAACCTCATCCCCAAGATTACCATCCATTAATCCATTATGGTGGCCTGCAATAACATATGCAAGGATCTGCCCTAAGGGTAATCCATAAGTCACAACTGCCTCCTGAGCACCGGCAGTAGAATGATCAACTTTTTCTTTAGCACCGTGCAATCTTGCCTGAAATTCATCTGAGTACTTTCCTAAGTCATGCAATAGCCCAGCAGTGTAAGCCACTTTAGAAGAATTAAATGCTTCGGCAAATCGTGAAGCCAAGTCTGCAACTTGTTCAAGGTGCTCTCTTAGAGGCTGCCAATAATCCTTCGAGAAATTTTCAAGTGTATGCCCAAAGTATTGCATAGAATTCCCCTTAAATTAAATACTCTTATTTTTCTTTAACCGTATCATTTTATAAAGACAACCTATGTCACTCTATAACAAGGAATTATTACATTTGTATTTGGATGATATAATCTACTTATCTCTCATATACACCCAACACCATGTAAGCAGTTTTGCGAATACTTTCCCTCAGGCTTTCAGGTTCTAACACTTCAACCTCATCGCCAAATCCCAATATCCACTGAATCAAATCCGGGGTGATAGCGACAACACGCTCGAATAGAACCGAACCATCCTGGCATGGCTCCAATTTGTCAGCACGATCCATATAGTATTCCTGAACCATACGTGCTGAAAACCCGCGAAATCTGAGCTTTACGGCATTGGAATGCTGCCCGCTCATTTTTTTAAATCTATTTTTTAGACACACCTGCAATAATTCATTTCGCGGTTCATAGACCTGACTTGTTTTTTCAACTGATAGAATGCGTGAAACTCGAAAATCACGCATCTCTTGCCTTTCATGACAAAAGGCCCAAAGATGATAGCAGCCCTCGCTAAGCTCCAATAAGTGAGGTTCCACTGTACGCTGTCCGACCGTATTGTTATGAAAAGCATGGTACGTAATATGCACACAGAGATGCTCTGTAATGGCATCTTGGAGAATTTCTTTGAATTCCGGATTAAAGCTTCGTTCATTTAGAAGATCGTTTAAATTGACCTGAAGCAGCGGCGAAGCTTGTAACAACCAATTTTGCTGATTGAGAGGTAAAGACTGTATAATATTTTGCATGAGCTTCTCGGCATTAATTCCAACATCCAAATGCTTGTAGGGTTTAATCAATTCATGTACCAAGCGAAAAGCCTGCAATTCGTTGAACCCCATACTGATATCGCTCAAGTTAGTCCTTTGTAGTATAAATCGCGTCGGCCTTTCATGCTCAGATTCATAAATGGGAAAGCATTGACTGAGATCATCCAAATCGCGGCGAATAGTACGGGAGTGAACATCATAGCCCAACTTTCTTAAAGCTTTATGTACTGATTCCACATTCAATCCATAGGGATGGTCTGATAGAATCATCATAATTTGCAGCTGCCTCTGGACTTGCGAATAATCTGACATATCAAAACCTACTTACTCTATATTAGTCTTTTCATAAGCTAAATCTTACTACCACATTATATTAATTTTATATAAAATTCAACATAACGTGGTATTATTATCAGTTAAATATTTGCGGATATATTTTTTACTTCAAAAATAATTGGAAAAAGCTTAACATGGAAGTATAGACAGCATGTTAAAGGAGATATGATCCCCATGATTGATCAATATGCAAAAATAATCTGGAATTACCACCTGATGCACCATGAAATGGAGAAGGCTGATTGTATCTTTGTTCTGGGAAGCAACGACCCGCGGGTTGCGGAAAGGGGAGCTCAGCTTTATTTGGAAGGATGGGCTCCGGTTATAGCTTTTTCTGGCGGATTTGGACGTCTGACCGATAAGCTTTTTGACAAGCCGGAGGCCCGTCTTTTTGCTGAGGTAGCTATCAAGATGGGAGTTCCTGAGGATAAAATTATAATAGAAGACCAGTCCACCAATACCGGAGAAAATGTCCGTTTCACGCGGGAAAAATTACGAAGCAGGGGTATTATCCCACAATCAATTATTGCCGTTCAAAAGCCCTATATGGAACGCAGAGCCTATGCGACCATCAAAAAAGTGTGGCCTGAGATTAAGCTTCTTGTTACCTCTCCCGGGCTTACTTTTGATGAGTACTGCCACCAATCCCCACCTGATGGCATGTCCTTCCAAGAACTCATTAGCGTTATGGTCGGAGACCTTGATCGTATCATGGTATATCCTCAATTAGGGTATCAGATCGCCCAAGAGGTTCCTCGCAGTGTAATCGAAGCCTATGAAAAATTAGTTGAACTGGGCTATACAGATCATCTGGTTAATCCTAAACGCCCATTATAGCTTAGCAACTCAAATCATATGGAAAAAATTTATCCCGATAGTAAACCGCACCAACATTCAAACGTCTAATGGGTTAAAGACTCTTCATCAATACCAGGAGGTAAATGCGATGTGGAAAAAAATAATGGCCTGTATACTCGTTCTTGTCTTAGTGGTATCAATCATCTGGTTTACTAATCCGCTGAGCCCTTCCATCATGGCCTCAGCTGATACCTACAGAAGCGGATTCTCCATTGTTCCTGAAAAGGAGGATGACACTGGAGTTGCGTTAGATAGCGGTTTTATGCTCAGTTCAGAATCCAAGATAGACCTGGATTATGTTAAGGCCAATGTGGCTATGCGTGAGGGTGAAGCCTTCAGCATCACAAGCCTTTCAGATGGCAGATTCCTGCTGAAGCCCACACAGGCACTCAAGCAAAATCAAGTCTACTTTATTGATGTGAAAGCACGGGATGGAAAAACCGTGAGCTTTGCTTTTCAGACCAAACGGGATTTCACAGTTCTCGGCAGCCTTCCTGATAACATGACCTCACAGGTTCCTCTGGATACGGGAATCGAGCTGTATTTTTCCTATTCAGACGTAAAAGACATCTCCAAATACTTTGAAATCAGCCCCAAGGTGGACGGTCGTTTTGAAAGCAATGGCTATACCACCGTTTTCATTCCTAAAAAGCTGGAAGCGGCAACCTTATATACAGTAAAAATCAAGAAAGGCCTTACCGCCGCAAATGGCGCAGCAGTGCTCAATGAAGACTATGTCTTTTCCTTTGAGACGTCAGCTGACCCCAAGAGCACAGCTGACCCTAACCCCGGTTCCCTGTTTGTTAACAATAGCTGGCTTGAATATGGCAGCACTGAAAAGCCTGCCGTTCCCTTCAACCTTTATATGAACGGAAACCCGGGCTCGGTGGATGTCACCCTCAAGCTTTATGAGTTTAAAACTCTGGACGACTTTATCAAGGCCATCCGTCAAAAAGAAGGAGCTCCCTCTTGGGCCCCCTTCGCGACAAGCAAAAGCATGATTGACGCAAAAGGCTTGGAAAAAGTCTTGGAATTCAAGCAGAGCTTTAATCTCGAAAAATGGCAGGAGAAGTATATGCTTTTCCCGGAAACAATGGCCGAGGGCTATTATCTGGTGGAGCTTAACTGCAATGATCTCACAGCCCAGGCCTTTTTACAGATTTCTGATGTGGCGGCCTACACCGTTGGCGATAAAGACAGCACACTCTTCTGGCTTAATGATCTGAAGACTGGAAAAGCCATCAATGGCGCTCAGATTGAGATTCTTCCTCCTGCCCTGAGTGACAAGAAGGTTTATAAAACAGACGCATCCGGTTTGGTAAAGCTCCCGGCTATTGAAAAAACCGGCAATGGCGATAGCCTCACCCAGGATCTGTACAAAGTAACTACTGCAGAGGGTAAGATCAGCCTGATCAATGTCGGATTCTCCTACGATACAGATTACCCTTATTCTTATTATTCCAATAGTGAAGGTCTCTATTGGCGTTATATGCAGACCGACCGCACCCTCTATAAGCCCAGCGATACCGTCGAATTTTGGGGCTATATCAAGAGCCGTATAGACGGTTCGATGCCAAGTGAAGTTACAGTAGAG
>JAEYPI010000274.1 GCA_023410885.1 Bacillota bacterium | reverse complement strand
TACCCTGCTCAATGCAACCCTTGATCAAACAGGAAAGGTAGGGGGTGGGCTGATATTTTGCTCTTAATGATTCTGATCGCTCATAAAGGGCGACACATTGATCAACAATGTATTCTGTTTGCTTCAAATAAGCATCCCAGAATTTTTCCCAGCTATTGAGGCTTGCCAGATCACCGGTTTCAGGCCCATCCTGCTTAATGGGCTCTGTAACACCAGTCATAGGATCAGTAAAAGGCAGAAGATCTCTGCCATTATTGAGAGCCAGTTCAACAGCCTTTAACAGGTTAAGGTTATTATCCACAGTGCCTGAACGGTCATTGCCCACCATTGTGTTTTCAAGGCAACCCACCGAGGCATAATCAAACACATTATCTTTATTAATCAGGTTTTCGGTGCGGGACATTTTGGCTTCACGAAGCATACCGGCCATGGAACGCTCATCAAAATTCAACAAGAAGGGCGCACCCTGACTTGAAGCAATCATATCCACGACTTTATCCATTAATAGCTCTGGGGTATTCTTATGTAGGCGTACATTGGGTTTGGGTTCCAGAATGGGGTACATATCATCAATGACCTCAAGGACGAAATAGGTAAGGTCATTGGTCATATCCTTACCCTCCTTGCCCAGACCGGAGAGGTTGAATAATTGACCATAACCTGCCGTTATGCCTTGATTACCCACGGCAATTGTGGCGTCATAAGCTGTATTGCAATGCATCCAGAAGCAACCCAAAATTTCCTTGGCGAAATCTCTGTCCATACCCTCTTCTATGGATTTTTCAAAATAGGGTAACAGGTACTGATCCAGTCTTCCAAAGGAAACCCCGGGTCCGGGGTAATGCTCATCGGTCATAATCAGCATATGTGTCAGCCATAGGGACTGGATGGCTTCCCAGAAATTTCTGGCGCTTTCCCAAGGCACACGTTCCAGGTTCCGCTGCATTTGACGGAGCTCGGATTTTCGTTTTTCATCCTTTTCATCTTGAGCCAGCTTCCAGCAAAGATGAGCATATTTTTTCGCAAGGTCTCTGGGCATGGTAGCGGCAGTCATCATGGCTTTGAGCTGGGAACCTTTGCTGCCATTCTTCTCATTTTCACTCAATGAGTTATAGGTCTTTTCAATCTTCTCGTAAACACCTTTCCAGCCAATTTCAAGTATGGTGGCATAATCCGGTATGAGGTGGCCGCTCGTGGCACCGCAATTGCCATATCCGTGATTATGAAACCATTTGAGGGCACTTCGCACACCTTTTTTGCCGTAGATTGAGCCATTTCGGTCTTTGGTTTCATTTTTGGTCAATGCCCTGGAAGCCATTAAATTAAATCGGGCTCCGGCAATTAAATCACCGGGAAGAATCTCCTGAGGCACATGATTGACAATGGCTTCTTTGACAAACCATGCACGTCTTTCAGGTAGGCTCCAATTCCAGAAGTTATCGGGAACCGGAATGTGATGGGCGTTTTGTTTAATAGATGAGGTAAAGGTCTGAAAGAAGGTATAGACTTCCGGAACAATATAGTAGGTCATTTCGTCGTATTGGATGTCCCATGGTGTACCTGTGGTAAAGCAGCTAAATTCATTGTTCCACTTCCTTTTTGCGCCCTCAAAGTAATAATTTCTAAGCCATGATATTCTTGGAGAAAGGTTTTTAGGTTCTTTGACCTGCTGCAAATTTGTTTGATGTGCCATGGTTCCGCCTCCCTACATATTCCTCACAAAATATGTCTCAGATTTTGTTCACCGTGTTCAAGAATCTGTCTCATCAAAGCTACGGCCGTGTCAGGCAGCTTAGCGTCAATGGCATCAAAGAGCTGCTTATGAAAATGAAAGACCGTTTGTATTTCACCGGTATGGGTGAAAAACTTGGTGGTTAAGTTTTTATAGATTAATTCAAAGGATTTGATAATAAGCGGATAAATAAGGTTGCCGGTCGACATTGAGATTTGATGGTGAAAACTAAAATCTAAATCAATAATACGGTCTATATCATCAGCTTTAACCTGCGCTTCTTTTTGGAGGATGGCGCGTAGACTTGCCAGGTTGGCTTCACTTCTGTTGAGGGCAGCAAGGCGTGCATTTTCGGTTTCAATGATAAAACGGGTGGCAAGAAGACTTTTTAATAAATCCTTGTCAATTTCCCCTTCATGGTAATTCACAAGGGAATTTAAGGCAGCCAGTGTTCCTTCTATTCGATAGTCGTTTACGGTTGTACCTTTTCGAGGATGAATGGTGATGAGCCCTTTTGAGGCGAGCTCGATAAGTCCGCTGTGCACAATGGTCCGACTGATTCCCATTTGGGCAGCGATTTCCCTTTCGGGTGGAAGCTGCTCACCAATAGAAAGCTTACCAGAGATAATGAGCGCTTCAAATTTTTTAACAAAGAGATCCTTCAAGCTATCTGCTTTTAATAGGCCAAGCAAATCTTTCATGACTGTTCTCCTGTGGCGTGTGGTAATACCACACCCCTATCCAAAATCAGTATATCTATAAAAATATTAGAAGTCAATCAGATCATAACAGGTCAATCGCCCCTATACGGTTATAGAAAAAATTGTTAAAATAACTAATATAACAAAAATTGTTCTTAAAAGAATGACATACCTTATAAGCATAAGAGAAATTTTAAAGAAGGGTTATATTGGTACTTGGATTTATTTTTCATTACCTTTATATTTATTTATTTGGCAAGATAAACTATCGGTAGAATTGATATTTTGATAAAATAGATAGGAGATTGCCCATGAGTCCATACCCTATTCACAGGGACTTTAAAAAATGTGCCTATATGAAACCACCGTTACCGCCGTTTCTTTTACCGCTTATTAATGGTGTTTTGGGAAGGGTTACTGATGGGGTTAAAGCCTCTGAGGGCATCAGGGAAACCAAAAAGATAATTTCGGGCTATGGTGACGGAAAAATAAAACTCTCCCTATTGGAGCCAAAGGATATTCAGAAGAATGCCCCCTGTCTCCTTTATTTCCACGGGGGCGCCTTTATGATGAAGGCAACACCTTTCCATAAACGGTTAGTCTGTGAATATGCGCTGAAAGCACCTTGTAAAGTGGTTTTTCTTGATTACAGATTAGCACCTCAACATGCTTTTCCCGTTGGTGTTGAGGATTGCTATGCTGCATTTGAATGGGTATATCATAATGCCGAAGCCCTTGGTATAGACAGAACGAGAATTGCCGTTGGAGGGGATAGCGCAGGCGGTGCGCTCACGGCGGCCATCAGCCTCATGGCCAGGGACCGAAGGGCTCCCAGTCCGTGCTTTCAGATGCTCATCTATCCCGTCACTGATGCCAGACAAACCACGACTTCCATGCAGTGCTTCAGGGATACGCCCATGTGGAACTCAAAGCTCAATGAAAAAATGTGGAGACTATATCTCAGCAAGGGTGTACCCGGTAAAAAAGAATATGCTTCGCCCTTGGAGGCGGCCTCGTTCATCGATTTACCTCCTGCCTATGTTGAAGTTGCGGATTTTGATTGCTTGAGGGATGAAGGCATACAATATGCGGAGGCCCTCAATATAAGCGGGATACCGGTTGAATTGAATAAGACAATTGGGACAGTTCATGGCTTTGATATTATGAAGAACAGTGACATTGTAAAAGAGTGTATATACAGACGTATTGGAGCCTTGAAAAAAGCCTTTGATCCTGTAGAAATTAACAGTTTATAGCCTGATTAAAGGTAGCTAATCTATTAAATTATCAGAGTATAATAAATTTGTAAAATCTCGCTTGACATTGGGATTAGGTATATTTATCCTAAGTTTAGTAGAAACAATTACGATTAATTTGATAGGACTACCCGGAGGCCGCCATCGGAAATGTTTGATGATGGGCTCACATTGGAGGGTTAAAATGTTTAGAAAGAGAAAGCTTATCGATTCAAAATCAAAGGGTACAGGCCCTAAAAGCACGAAGCCAAAAAACAGGTCTAAATCTGTTCTTTTCTTTAGGGACAGTATACTCTCAAAAATGGTAATCATGTTTTTATTGCTCATTGTGATACCCGTCTCAACTATTGGCTATATTTCAACCCAGACCGCAGCAAAGAATCTTCAGCAGAATGCTTCTAATAGTCTCACTTCTGCCACAACACTGACCTCATATTATTTGGATGCCTTTTTACAAAATGCCGAGGATTTATTGAAGCAATTAACTGCCAATCAGGCCATTTTGGCTTATGCCAATTTTATAGCCAGCAATAGGACTGGCGACGGTTCAAATCTTCAGAAAAAAGCGGAAGAAGTCATTAGTAATATTAATCTTACAGCACAGGATTTTAAAGCCAGAGTGCTATATATTAATGGTGAACTTCTTGGTGAACAGCGTTTCACGCTCCTTAATATGGACAATATAAAGGGGACAAGTTGGTACACCAAGGTAAAAAAAGCCGGGGGCAAAGCCGTACTTTTAAATTGCAGTGAGGGCCTCGAGAATAATTATTACGAACTCTCCATGGTCAGTTTTCTTAAGGATTCAGCCTCAGGGGTGGATTATGGTGTGATAATCGTCAACATCAATAATATAGCCATACATAACATTCTCTCAGAAATTGACCTAGGTCTTGAAGATAGCACCTATCTGATTACCAATGAAGGCAGGATTTTAGCGGCCACTTCCAATGTCGACCAAGAGGTGCTCGCTAAAAGGCAGTTTATGCAAGATGTAATGGGGCAAGCAAGCGTGAGTGAAAGAGAGTCCTTTGAATCAGATGATGCAGGTACAAAATATCTGGTTTCCTTCCGCAAATCTTCAAAAACCGGACTGATCGCCGTGACTGTTGTTCCTAATTCATCAGTTACTGTGGGTGTTAGGGATATTTTAAAAACGACCGTCTACGCTGGGGCCTTGTTCGCTTCTCTGGCGATCGTTTTTGGTGTAATTTTTTCTTTAAGAATGTCGCGGTCAATGAAAAGCCTGATGGCAGTCATGTCCAAAGCAGAGAAGGGTGATCTTACAGCATCTTTATCCATGAAGCGCAAGGATGAAATAGGACAGCTTGTGAGGAGCTTTGATAAAATGATCGTCAGAATCAAAGATCTGGTGATACAGAATAAACAGGCTGCACAGGAAGTAGCCGATTCCTCCGCAAAGATGGCGACGATTTCTTCGGATTCCTCCCGAATTTTCACCGAAATTTCACAGGCTATAGCCGAAGTAGCCCATGGCTCCTCTAATCAGGCCACGGAGGTAGAAAGCAGTGTGAGGAGTGTTTCGCAGCTTGCAAATAGAATTACGTCTACAGTTGAGCGGACAAAGCTCATGGAAGAAGATGCCGGGACGATGATAGCCCTCTCAGATTCTGGCATGATGGTCATTGACAATCTAAGCAAAAAGACTGTTGAGACCAATGCGCTTGCCGCAGAGGTCGCAAGTGAAATGGGCCGATTAAATGAATATGTTAAAAATATAAACCAGATTACCAATGTGCTTAGAGGCATAGCAGACCAGACCAATCTCCTTGCCCTCAATGCTGCCATTGAGGCTGCTCGTGCAGGGGAGTCGGGTAAGGGCTTTGCGGTTGTAGCCGATGAAATACGGAAGCTTGCCGAACAGTCCAATAATCACACACGGGATATACAAAAGCATATTGAAAATGTTTTCAAGCAAACCCAGAGCTCTGTTAACTTAGTTATGCGGACAGACACTTTTTTTAGAGAGCAGGGTGAGATGGTCACACAAACAGCGGAGATGTTTGCAAAAATCAGCGAAACAACTTCCAAATTGAGCAAGGATATCAGTGAAGTCTATCAAATGACAATGGGCATGGATGATTATAAGGAAAGTGTTATGTCCAGTATGGAAAGTATTTCGTCAGTGTCCGAGCAGGTATCGGCCTCTACTGAGGAGGTTTCTGCTTCCACACAGGAGCAGCTTACCTCCATAGAAAAACTGGATCATATGGCTAAGAGCCTCAATGCGCTTTCAGATGATCTGCTGAAAAAGATAGAAAAGTTCATGGTCTGATCAACCACCTACGATGCCAAAAAATATATATTGAGAACTATATTTTTTTTACCGATTTCCTCTCGATCAAAGTAGGTTCCAACTTAATCGAGAAATAATGACTTTCCTTCTCTTCCAAATCTTCAATCAAGATTTTACATGCAAGGCGACCGGTCTCAAAAGCCGGCTGATCAATGGTGGTGAGAGGAGGATTAATCATTGCTGAAAGTTCAATATTATCAAAGCCAATAATGGAAATATCATCCGGTATCTTTATACCACGACTTATTAGGCCATGAATAATACCCATGGCGGTTATATCATTCACTGCGAATATAGAGGTAGGCATATTCTTTGAAGCGAGACATTTTGATGCAATATCTACTCCGCTTTCAAATTCATAGGTACCGTTCTCAACTTCTTTTTCATGTTCTGCAACATAAACCAAATCCTGAGAAAAATCGATTTTATTCTTCATTAAGCCCAGTTTATACCCGTCAAATATTTCTCTTCGGCTTCTTCGGGAGAGGGGAGAGGTAGCGAATGCAATCTTTTTGTGTCCCATACCTACAAGATAGTCAACGGCCATTATTCCAGCTTGAGTAAAATCAAAGCTTACATTATTGCATTGAAAATCTTCAATGTTTTGGTCAAATCCTACAACCTTCAATCCATTATCACATAATTCTCTTAAAAAACCATGCTCCTCCCTGATCGTAGATAGGATAATTCCCTTGACCTGTTTTTGGTACATTGATTCTATATATTTCTTTTCGTTGGCTACATCTCTGAATGAATTGCACAATAAAATATTAAAGCCATGTTTCTTTGCTTCAGTTTCGATTCCCAGAACAAGCTGGGGATAAAAAGGATTGGAAATATTGGGGATGATGACCCCGATATCTCTGCTCTCACTTTTTTTAAGCATTCTACCCAGCAGGTTAGGTGAATAGTTCATTTTTTCTGCCGCTTCGATTACTCTCTTGCGAATTTCCTTACTAATAGGGTAATCGCTATTACTAAGTACCCGAGATACTGTAGCTGTTGATGTACCTGCCATTTTAGCCACGTCATATACTGTGGGCCTTTTTATTGCTTTATCCTTCTTTTCCATAACCAATACCAATCTTGTATAATATTCTACAGTAATCGGTTTCTGCAGCTCTATTATACAATGATCACCCTTAATTGCAATAGTTCTTGTACAAAAAGCACTCCAAATTCCAGTACAATTTTCATCAAAGCTCGACGATATAGTATATAATGGTACTAATGCGATTGAAGTACAGGAGTTTGGCACAGCTATGTTTGTGAAGAGGGAATTTAACCGGTTATTTTGGCCTGTCTTAATTGAACAGGTTTTGGCAACTACGATTGGTATGGTTAATACCATGATGGTAAGTGGCGTAGGCGTTTCAGCTATTTCGGCAGTAAGCATTGTCGATTCCCTCAATTTGGTCATTATGAACCTTTTCATATCCTTTGCTACAGGCGCTACTGTTGTAGTTGCGCAGCAAGTTGGCGCTCAGGAAACTCATAAGGCCAATGAAACAGCCAGTCAGGCTATGACGGCCTGTGTGATGACGGCTCTCCTATCTGGGGTAGCCTTTATTATTTTTGGGAATCAAATTATCAATCTATTATTTGGTCAGGCAGAGGAACAAGTAAAAGCCAGTGCCATGATCTATTTAGTCTTTTCGGGTATATCTTACCCTTTTTTAGCCACATTTTCCATGTCAGCGGGAATACTAAGAGCCAGCGGCAATACAAAAGCGCCCATGCGCGCATCCATAATATCCAACATCATCAATGTCTGTGTCGGAGTATTATGCATTAACTTTTTAAAGCTGGGCGTAGCAGGGGCAGGTATTGCATTGGTTTCTGCACGAGTTGTAGCGGCCGGTACTCTGGCACTTGTCCTTTTCAGACCGGAGAAAGGTGTTGGAATCAGTACAATAGCCTTGAAGCTGAAGAAGGACATTTTATGGCCTGTTATGAAAATAGGTATACCTACCGGTATAGATGGATTGATTTTTAACGGGGGCAAGGTTATCATACAGACCTTTGTTACGGCATTGGGGACCGTTGCTCTGGCTGCTAATAGTGTGGCTAGCTCAGTGACAGGGTTTATAAGTATTCCCGGTAATGCCATATCCATTGTAGCCGTTACCATGGTAGGGCAAGCAGTGGGTTCCGGAGTATTCGGCAAAGACCTGAAAAAGATGATGCGTACCTTGGTTGGCTATTCCATTGGCTTGCTGAGTGTTATGAGTATTATATGCTTTCCCGTATTACCCTTTATATTGGATTTATATGCTCCGCCTGAAGATGTCAAGAATATAGCTCAACAGATCATGTATCTCGTGTTGATTCTTATGCCTTTAACCTGGCCAATTGCTTTCAATCTCCCGTCGTGTATAAGAAGTACAGGAGATACTCTTTTTCTGACGATTGCATCAATTTTGAGCATGTGGTTTGTCAGGGTATTAGGGGCATGGGCCTCTGTAAATGTCTTAAATTGGGGGCTAATGGGAATCTGGGTATTTTGGTGTGCGGATTGGATTGTCAGAAGTGTAGTCTTCATAATAAGAGCATCGACAAGCCCGTATATCAATAGAGATCCATGCAATAAAACCATTATCCACGAATCTTTAACTTAGTGTGGAGGGGCTAAATTAACCCACCCTTGCATGCAGGATCGCCTGTTTTTGATGAAGGTGCCTGGTGGGGGAGGGTCTGCTGTCCCAAATAATCATCCATATTACTCTGCATGCTTCGCAATAAAGAAATGGCCTTGTCAATTTCTTCCTCGCTTAATCCCTGATACAGAACTTCATGTAACTCTTGTATGATCAAAAAGACCTCGTCTTTAATATCCAAGGCTTTTTGCGTAGGGAAAATGTGGTTGATACGCCTGTCCTTCTCATCTGTTTTCCTTATGATTAACCCCGATTTCTCCAATTCCTTGACAGCACGTGCTGTCGTCCCTTTATCCATGACTGAATGGGCAGAAATGCCGTCCTGTGTAATGCCGGGAATTTTATAGATTGGCAATAGAAAGGGGATCTGCCCTACTTCCAATGGTAGAGAACAGCTTTTGAGCTTTTGAGCAAAAAAGCGTTGCCCATAACGATATAGAATGGATATTGTTCGATTGATGAAAGGTACATTCATCACATCGTCACCTTCCCTGTATGGAGTTCGTCTTGCACTTTTTGGATGTGTTTTAATTCATCTAAGACACGAATTCCCATGGGGATTGCCAAAATAAAGGTGGCTAAATCCGCGATGGGCTGGCTAAGCTGTATTCCCAGTATGCCAAGCAGGAGAGGTAAAACCAAAACAACCGGGAGGAAAAAAAGTCCTTGTCGGGCCAGTGCCAAAACAGAGGCTTCCTTTGATTTGCCGATGGTCTGAAGCAGCATATTATTGATAACAATCCAGGATGAAAGAGGAAAGGTTATGCATTGAAGCCTAAGGGCTGTGGTTCCGATTGCAATCACTTCGAGATCGTCTTTCCTGAAAATAGAAACAATGTTTGGCGCAAATATAAATCCGATAATACCGATAGCGACCAATACAAGGGTAGCGGTTTTTATGCAGAACCAGAATGCTGAAAGAACTCTGTTGTAAAGCTTCGCGCCATAATTAAAGCCGCAAACCGGTTGAAATCCCTGCCCGAAGCCGAGTAGCATGGAAACGGCAAATTGGAAAACGCGAGTCACTATGGACATGGCCGCTATTGCCGCATCACCATAGGGACCGGCACTAAAATTGAGGCAAATGGTTGCAATGCTTGCGAGTCCCTGGCGGTAAAAGGAAGGCAGGCCTGTCCGCAAAACTTCTTTATAAATAGCCCACTCAGGAGTAAACTTTTTGATATCGATTTTTATATTTCCTCCTTTGCCCGAAGCAAAGATCAAGACGATAAAACTGACGAACTGGCTGATACTCGTAGCAAGACCGGCACCTCCAGTTCCCATGTTGAGGTTAAAGATAAAGAGGGGATCCAGCACAATATTAAGAATACCGCCTAATCCGATACCAAACATAGAATAATAAGCGCTTCCTTGAAAGCGAAGAATGTTATTAATTACATAGGAAGAGGTCATAAACGGAACACCTAGAAGAATGTAGCGTACATAGTCTTTGGCGTAGGGGAGGTTTGTAGGGGTTGCGCCCAGCATACGTACAAGAGGGTCAAGAAAAATCAAACCCAGCACAGCCAAAATAGTGCCTAGACCAAGTGTCGTAAAAAAACTAGTCGCCGCAACTTTTGAGGCCTCCTCCGTTTTCTGCTGCCCCAGTAATCGGGCGATATAATTTCCTGAGCCCATGCCAAAAGTAAAGCCAATCGCTTGTACGAGGGCCATTAACGAAAATGAGACACCAACAGCGGCAGAGGCACTGGTGCTAATTTGCCCAACAAAGAAAGTGTCCGCCATATTATAGATGGAAGTAATGATCATGCTGATCATACTGGGAACCGCCAAAGTGCAAACCAGTTTTGGAATGGGGGTTTCTGTCATCCTTTGAAATCGTTTGTCTATATTTTCCATGTCTAACCTTATGCCTTTCCTTTTAGAAACATTACTAGTATACAATAAAAATAGTTGCGCATACAACTATTTTATGGGTAATCAGTCCATTAACAATTTTTGGTGCTAGTGATAATTGATTTTATAGAACCAAATCGTATATAATAATATCAATTAATTACTTTAGCTCGTACAAAAGGAGTTTGCCATGGAATGGTGTTTTCCTAGTGTGCCGGCAAAGGGTCATGGCATCAGCTCTGAACAATGACCATAAGGTCATAGAATCCAAAGTGCATATTATTCGGTGATGCATTGTCCAGAGCCTAAAAGCCATAGTAACCGATGCCGGGATGATTAAATAATAAGATGATCACCCAGAAAGTCATCGTGATTTTCCGGGAAGTAATCATAGGTTTGATGAGTCAACTGTTGTCAACAGTTACTTGTTGTACCATTTTTAAATAAACCGGCTAGTATAGGTAATAAGCCTGTATAGGACCTATTTACGGGTCTAGTCATGTTGGTGCGTTCCGCACCCCTGTTACACGGGTCTAGTCATGTTGGTGCGTTCCGCACCCCTG
>JAEYPI010000254.1 GCA_023410885.1 Bacillota bacterium | reverse complement strand
CATTAAGGCCTATGGCCAGCATAACAGGTATGACAAGCCCTAACACAATAAAAACAAGATTGTATAAAATGGTATTACGTGTCACGGTGAAAGCATTATCTGTCATAAAGAAGAATTTAAAGTTTTTGAGGCCGACAAACTCGCTGGTTAAGATACTCTTGATAAAGTTATCATTGAAGCGATACTTCTGAAATGCCATTACAACACCAAACATGGGAAGGTAGTTGTTGATAAGAAGCACCAAGACTCCCGGCAGGAGCATAAAGAAATAAGGGATTTCGTTCCGTAGACTTCGTTTCATAGCATCCTCACCTTTATATTTTCTCTCTACGCAATAAAATGATATTTCTTTGTCCTTTTTTATTGCTCTACCTTAATAATAGGTTGCCTAGGAAATAGTTTAAATGGAGGCATTTGCACAATGGTTATCTGGATTGCGTGTTATAAAATTTCATAAGTGCAATTTTGTGCAACAAAAAAGTCCACCACAGGCTGTGGTGGACTTATAATGAGGGTTTACAATTTCTAGGCCTGATTCAGCGAATCCTTGTATTCAGTGGGTGTAATTCCCACATATTTTTTAAATAGCCGTGAAAAATAGTGCGCATCAGAAATGCCAATAGCATCCGCTATTTCGTAGGTTTTATAGCGCACATCCTTAAGAAGCTCTTTAGCCCGATTAATACGAATTTCATTGAGATAATCAACGAAATTCTTATTCAGCTCTTTTTTGAACATCCTGCTTAAGTAATAGGTACTGACATAAAGGGTTTCAGCCACATCATTCAAGGTTACCGGTTCGTTATAGTGCCTCTCAAGGTATTCTACTGCATTTTTCATAAGCAGCTTCATATTTTTATTATTATAGGTATTCACATTTTCAGCAGCTTTTCTCGCTGCTTCCTTCAGGATATCATTAAGATCCATAATATTATCACAATTCTCAATCATAGGATATAGACTAGTCAGGCTGAGCCACTTGGAATCTGTATTCTCACTTAAGAGGGAGCTCCGGATGGTGTTAATATTGGAAAGTGTACTTAAATAAAAGCTCTTTATATACGCCTTATCATCGGCCTTTAGCTCGCGCATATAATCTCGGATAACCCCAATGGCCTCCTCCACCATGGCTGCATCCCCGGCCTTAATGTAATCCAAAAGCTGTTTTTGCTGTTGTTCCAGCACGGTATGATCCTTAACTTTAAAAAAAGTATCCAAATCACTATAAAAAATGATGGTATTTCCACCAAGGTAGAACCGATATTCCAGCGCACTTTTACATTCCCTGAACTTTGGAGGAAGATCCTTATAACCATGGCCCTGCGTGCTCATGGCTATGGAAACCGTAAAATTGAAGCAATTCTCAATCATCTCTTGGAGATAGTTTAGCTTCCCGTGAAGCTTATCCAGCATAAGCTCATCCTGGTTCAAGGGTTTGGCGACAAATAACAACCACCGATTATTTAAAGCAGTGGAAATAAAAGAGAATTCATTGGCCAGCACCTCCTCCAGTGTGCTGATAATACCAAACTGATAGAGCTGCAAAGCATAGCTATCCTTTTCTCCGTCGCTCTCATTATCAATAATGCCCATGACAAAGGAGCCAATGGATAGATTGAGACGTTCCATTTGATCTTCGATATCCGCATCATTGGTATAAAGACCATAGAGTAGGTTATAAAGGAGCTTTTCTTTTAGCAGCGGTATATTCTTCTCATAAAGCGCCTTGTACTGCTTAAGCTCCTCCCCTCTTTTTATCTCACATTCGATAGCACCAACCGCACGCTTGACAACCTCTGTGAGCTCTTCAATTTTAGTAGGCTTTAGAAGAAAATCGAAGGCTCCCAGCTTAATGGCCTCCTGAGCATAGTTAAAGTCCCTGTAGCCCGTCAGAATGATAACTTTGCTTTTGGGCATGAGTTCATTGACCTGACGGATCATAGAAAACCCATCGACTTTCGGCATGCGAATATCCGTGAGTATAATATCGGGCTTGAGGCTCCTGATGAGCTCCTCTCCTAAAAGACCATCATCCGCTTCACCACAGACTTCACAGTTAAGTTGGCTCCAATTGATAATATTGATTAATCCCTTTCTGATAATAGGTTCGTCATCGATAATCAGGACCTTATACAGAGATAGCACCTCCCTTAAGCGGACTATTTTGTACATCTAGGGGTATTGATACAAGTACCTTGGTATAAGTCTGCTTCTTACTTTCGATTATGAGGCCATATTGTTCCCCGTAAAAAAGCTTTATCCTGCGATTGACATTCTCTAAACCGATACTTGTTCCTTTTTTAGTACTAAGCCTTTTAAAATAGGTATCATTGTCCATGGCCAAGCTTTCATTGATAATTTGGAGCTCTTCTGCCTCTATGCCTTCCCCATCATCCTCCACTATAATACTTAGCACTCTGCTCTGAATAGTTGCAGAAATGGTAATCACACCCTTGGCTCTTCCCTTCTCTATGCCATGATAGATCGCGTTCTCAATAAGGGGCTGTAGGAGAAGTCGAGGTATTTGAACCTCTAAAACCTCGGGCTCAATATTCTTGACTAGTTCAATCCTGTCTTCAAAGCGCTTTTTTAGAATCAGTGAGTAATTATCTATGTAATGCAGCTCCTCCTGGAAGGTAATCAGCTTATCATCCCGCCCAATGGAGGCTTCCATAAGGGAAGAAAGGGATGTAACCATTTCGCTGATTTCAGGAACATTGTTTAAGTGGGACATCCAGTTGATGGATTCCAGGGTATTAAATAAAAAATGGGGGTTGATCTGTGCCTGCAAAGCCTTTATCTCGGCCTCTTTGCGAGTAAGCTGTTCCTGGTAGACCCAGTTGGAAAGTGTGTTCATTTCCTTTACCATTCGATTGAAAGCTTCCCCCAGATAGCCAATTTCATCTTTTCGGTTAAGTGTGATCTGAACACTGCGGTCCCCTCTTTGAACCTTTTCCATACCGTTGATGAGCTTTTTAAAAGGCCTGATGAAATCAGAGGTCATCAGCAGGCTGATGGTTGATAAAACGAAAACAATAACCATGGAGGACCATATGATTTTTTGTTTTAAGTTGTCAATATCCTTATACAGGCTGCCTAAGGATACATAGGAAATAATCTTCCACCCGGGATTCTCCTCCATAACAAGATAAGAAATAATGTTTTCCTTTGAGTCATCTAAAAACCAGCCCTTTGTGCTATTGATTCTGGCGAGGATTTGCGTGATATCCTCACGATTCACACTATCCCTTTCAACCACGACTTCATTTAATGATGAAAGAATCATAATATTCCGGGTGTCCTCATTAACCAAATCCTTAAAAACAGTATCAAGGTATTCCTTGCGAAGTAAAACCACCAAGATACCCATCTCTTGAAAATCATTGATATTATAGACCATTCTGGCCATAAAGAGATTTTTAACCCTCCCATTCTCCATATCCATATAAAAAACAGGAGAGCCGCTCTTTTTTCTGGCCTCTAACATTATTTCCGTATAAAGCCTGCTCCCGAGAGGAATCAATTGCTTGATACTGGCGATCCTGTTATTCTTATCGGCAGGATAATAATTCCCCTGAGCGGTAATAAGCGCAACTGATTGCACCTCATCCCGCGCAAATATCGTCTTTTTCAGATGATTTTCAGCCACAAAGGTCTCTTCATAAACCTGAAGAGGATTGGAAGGGGTGCTATTATCATTCCTCTTCATTAGTAAGTCATTATCGGGCAACAGGTCCTGAGAAATGAGATTCAGATTCTGAACATAATCCTTTACGCGATATTCCACCAGCTTTAAGATATCTTGCGTGTACTGGGTGGACTTTTTTGCCAAGGTTTCCTCCGAATTTCTATAATTGATGTAGCTTAATACCACAAGAGAGGTAATCATGATAACATTAAGGACGAGCATCAGCTTGTAACGAATGGGGAGATTCTGGTAAAACCGGATCAAAAAACGATTAGCGCCATTTAACAATTTATTAAATTGATTACCTATACGGTTAATGAGCTTCATTTATTTTGATAACCTCTCAACACTCAGCATTACTCTTCATTAAGGGCACGGCTCCAAAGCTCTGTGGGTGTCATCTTGTTTTCGAGGATATACGGAAATTCCTTAACAATGATATTTTCCCATACGGTACGAGGAAGATAACTGTCCGGAGGTCCTATGAGCTGCTTTGTTGTATAAGTTAAATTGATCCCCTTTTTTGCAAGCTTGTTGTATTTTATATTGGTTTGATTAATATCCACATTACTGAGCATACCGGTTCTCTCAGCCAACAGGGTTGCTGATGATTTTGAGGTTAGGTACTTCATTAATTTTAAAGAGGCTTCTTTTTTGCCAGGCTCGTCCCACGCTTTCTGACTCATATAGAAAGTACCACAACCCAAGCCAAAAATCATGCGTGCCTCGGTTTTATTCTCTGTTATCATCTCAGGAAAAAGAACAAAATCAACACTATTTTCATCCTTTAAGGCCGATACAAACCAGGAGCCCTGTACAATCATAGCAGCCTTTTTATTGATAAAAAGATCGTTTCGTTCAACGCTGGTCATGGTAAAAAGCTCCTCGGGGAAGGCCCCTAATTGATAAAGCTCTCGCATGATATCCATCGCTTGTATGTAGCAGGGGTGAATGGTGCCATCTTGGATAGGATTCTCAATGGCGTCCTTGCCTCCCAGCATCATGGCAATATTCTGGTAAAGATAGGTGCCTTCGGCTTTGCAATTAAAAGCGATGGGCACGATATCATTTTCTTTAAAGCTTGTTACAACTGCTTTTAGTTCCTCATAGTTACCGGGAACCTTTAAACCAAATTGCTTAAACAAATCGGTGTTGACAAACAAACCTTCAAAAATCAACTCCAATGGCAAACCATAAATCCTTTCATCAAAGGTAGTATGGTACCACATCTTCGGGTCGAAGTTGCTTTTCCAAGCTCTGTCCTGGTTAAGCTCGTCAGTTATATCTGCAACCTTCCCCGCGGCCACCAGAGATTTAATGTCGGACCCTGGCCATAGGCCAAAGACATCGGGATCATTACCGGATGCAAAATTAGTCTTAAGCTGAATCAAAAAATCATCACCGAAAAGGGACTCATTTACTATTTCTATTTCCGGATTTTCGTTAGAAAATAAATCGAAAATCTGCTGAAGAGTTTCCGATTTGGGATCACTTCCACCCCAGCTATTCATGAATCTTAAGGTAATGGGCGGTTCTTCGGTCAGTTCAGAATCAACGGGCATAGAAAGGCTCGGACTACTGCATCCGCTCACAAAAACCAGAAGGGTAACGGCCAGTAACAATCGCTTGATTTGCATACTTTTCATACGACTACCTCTTTTGGGATTGCATGTATCTACATTATATTAAATAAAAGTATTCAATTCAAATTTTTTTACTGGTGTGTTATAGATTCTATTTTTTCAAGATATTCTCTGAAATGTTGTTTACCTGAAGCATCCTCGAAAGAGGTTGTCAAATGTGCCCCTCAGCCTAGTCCTTCAAATAAAACATATGATAAGAACCCCACCCGTTATCGCAATCAAAGATTGCGAACGGGTCCCGGGAACCTTGTTGTATTCACAATAAAAGTGCGTTCCTAGCGGAACGCACTACAAGACTATTCTTTCTCAAAACTTGAGCATTCGGTGTCACTTTCTGATTGTGCAGACGATGGTACATTTCTTGCTACAACGATTTGTTCAAGACTGCACAAGGGCTCGCTTTTCGCATGGAATCGGCATTCGGTTACTGAACAACCTATTGAACTGTTGGCTTTCATTATATTCACCTCCCCATTTCAACTCTAGTATCTGTTGAGAAGGCTTATCCTATGCTATGAGGAAAATCCTATAATGCTATTTAATGCCAATATCCCGTCTAAAATGCGCATCCTTAAAGCTAATTCTCGAAATTGCCATGTAAGCTTTTTCCCGCGCCTTTTCAATATTTTCGGCCAGAGCAGTAACCCCCAGAACACGGCCTCCATTGGTATAAAAAGTTGTCCCTTCTTTTTTCGTGCCGGCGTGAAAGACTAAGGTATCCGATTGTTTTTGAATGGTTTCCAGACCCTTGATTTCATATCCTTTAACATAATTTTCAGGATACCCGCCCGATGCCATGACAACACAAACAGCTGCATTTTGCTTCCACTCTATTTTTATTATCTCCAATTTTTCATCAATAATGGCATCAAAAATTTCAACAAGATCATTTTCAAGGCGTGGAAGCACTACTTGGGTCTCAGGGTCGCCAAAACGTGCATTGTATTCCAAAACCTTTGGCCCCTGAGGGGTCAGCATCAGTCCGAAAAACAGTATGCCCTTAAAGGGTCTGCCTTCACTTTTCATGGCATTCAAGGTCGGCATAAAAATCTTATCCATGCACACTTGCTGTAGAGCTTTCGTATAGACTCTGCTGGGAGAAAAAGTCCCCATTCCCCCTGTATTAAGGCCTTTGTCCCCATCAAAGGCACGCTTATGGTCCTGGGAGCTCACCATGGGGATAAGCGTCTTTCCATCAGTAAAGGCCAGGACAGAGACTTCCGGGCCGGTCATAAATTCTTCAATGACTACTCTCTGACCTGCTACACCAAATTTCTTATCCTCCATAATGGAGGATATGGCCTCCAGAGCTTCGTCAAATGTATTGCAGATGAGCACGCCCTTCCCCAGGGCCAGGCCGTCTGCCTTGACAACCAAAGGATATCGGGCCTTTTTGACATATTCCTTGGCCTGTAAACTATCACTAAAGCTCTCATAATCTGCAGAGGGAATCTTATATTTCTTCATAAGATCTTTTGAAAAAACCTTACTGGCTTCTATAATGGCAGCATTTTTTCTTGGCCCAAGGGTACGAAGGCCGGATTCCTCTAGAGCATCCACCATGCCTGCTGCTAAGGGGTCATCGGGCGCTACCACTACCATGTCCATTTTTTGTTCTTTTGCAAAGGCAACCATACCCTCAATATCATTAACACTAAGGGGTACACATTCCGCAATTTCTGAAATACCACCATTTCCGGGTGCACAATAGAGCTTTGTAACCCTTTGACTTTGTTTAAGCTTCCATAGAATCGCGTGTTCTCTGCCCCCGCTACCAACAACCAGAATTTTCATCGCTCACCTCTATAAGATTTGTACATGTCTTCCCTCAATTTTGAGCCGCCCTTCACTAAACAGCAGGATGGCTTCGGGCAGAAGCTCCCATTCAGCTTGCTCCATGACTCTTTTTTGCAGGAGCTCCGGAGTATCATCCTCCAGAACAGGAACCGCCTTCTGAATAATAATGGGGCCTGAATCATATTCCGGTTCCACAAAATGCACGGTTGCCCCTGTTATCTTGACACCATATTCCAATGCCTTTATATGGGGAATAAGGCCGTAATAGCCTTTTCCACAAAAAGCCGGTATGAGGGAAGGATGCACATTAATAATAGCATTTTGATAGGCTTTCACGAATTTCTCACCGAGCAGGCTTAAAAAGCCCGCCAGTACCACAAGCTCTACGTCATAGGCTTTCATATGGGCCAAGAGCGCTTCGTCGTAGGCCTCCAACGAGTCATAGCTCTTTTGAGATATCACCGCGGTGGGTATGGCATTCTTTTGGGCACGTTCCAAGGCATATACACCGGGTTTGCTGGCCACCACCGTCACAATGCGACAATTAGGAAGCTGCCCTTGTGATATTTTGTCCAGTATGGCCTGTAGATTGGTACCCCCGCCGGAAACCATAACCCCAATCCTTAGCATAGCTCAATTCTCTCCTCGCCTTCCACTACTTCACCTATGATATACGCCTTTTCCCCCAGGGCCTCAGCCTCAGAAACGACTTGGGATGCAATGGCTGCAGGCACAGCTAAGACCATGCCGATTCCCATATTAAAGGTATTGTACATGTCCTTCTCCGGAACCTCACCCAATTCCTGCATAAGGCTAAAGATCGGAAGAATCGGCCAAGTCCCTTTACGTATAACCACTTTCAGACCGTCAGGCATCATTCTGGGCAGGTTCTCAATAAAACCGCCTCCCGTAATATGAGCGATTCCTCCAATGTTAAACTTTTGTACCAGAGAGTGAATTGATTTCACATAAATGCGTGTAGGAGTTAAGAGTTCTTCCCCTATAAGCTTACCGAGCTTTTCATTAAAATGGCCCAGATTCTCCGCTGTGATATTAAAGATTTTACGAACCAGGGAATAACCATTACTATGAATACCCGAAGAGGCTAATCCAATAAGGGTATCACCGGGCTTTATGTTTTTCCCATTAATAATCTTGTCCTTATCAGCAATACCGACCACAAAGCCTGCCAGATCATATTCATCTTCAGGATAAAAACCGGGGATCTCAGCTGTCTCGCCACCTATAAGTGCACAACCTGCCTGAATACATCCCTCGGATACACCCTTGACGATTTGCTCTACCTTTTCAGGCACCAGCTTTCCCAGTGCAATATAATCCAGAAAGAATAAGGGCTGAGCGCCGCTACAGGCTACATCGTTAGCACACATGGCCACACAATCAATACCCACGGTATCATGCTTGTCCATGAGAAAGGCTATTTTTAGCTTTGTCCCCACACCATCAGTCCCGGAAACCAGAACAGGCTTTTCAAGCTTCATTCCCTCCAAGCTAAAGAGGCCGCCAAAGCCCCCGATTTCAGTTAAAACCTCAGGCCTCATGGTTTTCTTTACATGTGATTTCATAAGGTCAACAGCCTTATAACCGGCAGTCACATCTACGCCTGCATCTTTATAAGTCGCCATACTTAAACCAAACCTTTCCAAGGAGACTATCCCCAACGATTTTTAATGAGATCTCAGCATTTTTTCTCCATAGCAAACTTGTCGGCTACCTTTGGAACATTCATAGGATACTCCCCTGTAAAGCAGCCTGTGCAAAAGCTGCCAGGAGGAGCGCCGATAGGCGTTTTCAGCAAATTTTCAACACTTAGGAAACCAAGGCTGTCTGCACCTATACTATCTCGTATCTCTTCAATAGAATGATTGGCTGCGATTAAATGCTCTTTTGATGAGATATCTATACCAAAATAACAAGGGTTTAAGACTGGAGGTGAGCTAATCCGCATATGTACTTCTTTCGCCCCGGCATTTTTCAGCATTTGGACAATCTTGCCCGATGTTGTACCGCGAACGATGGAGTCATCAATAAGGACGATTCTCTTTCCTTCAATCTCTCCTCGAAGGGCGTTGAGCTTGATATTCACACTCTGTTCTCTGAGCTTTTGAGTAGGTTGGATAAAGGTTCTACCCACATATCTGTTTTTAATAAGGGCTTCACCATAGGGAATTCCCGATTGCCTTGAAAAACCAATGGCTGCTGTTATTCCGGAATCAGGCACCCCTACTACAAGATCGGCATCGACCGGATACTCGATGGCCAACAGCTTTCCGGCTTCAAGGCGGGATTGGTAGATGGAAGCACCATCAATGAAGCTATCGGGTCGGGCGAAATAAATATGCTCAAAAATACAGAATTTATGGGGCTTATTATAATGGGTTTTGATTGATCTTAAGGTTCCCTCCTCAATAAAAACCATTTCTCCAGGCTCAAGATCCCTTATGAAATCGGCCCCAACTGCATCGAAGGCACAGCTCTCAGAGGCTAGAAGATAAGAATTTTCCAATTTTCCGAGGCATAGGGGACGTAACCCCCACGGGTCACGAATGCCAATTAATTTTTTTTGCGTAAGAATGACAAGCGCATAAGATCCCTCAATGACATCCATGGTCTTTTTAAGAACTTCCTCTAGATCTTTGCATTGAAGTCCATTTCGCGAAATTAGATTGGCAATGACTTCAGAATCGGTTGAAGTTTGAAAGATGGCCCCTTGGTTCTCCAGATCGACTCGAAGCTTTGAAGCGTTGACCAAGTTGCCATTATGGGCCAGGGCGATTCGGCCATCCCTATAATTAAAAACAAGGGGTTGGCAATTTTCAATGCTATTCCCCCCTGTTGTTGAATATCGAGAATGTCCGATGGCTACTTTTCCGTTCAACCGATCAAGAACTTTTTCGGTGAAAACCTCCGGAACAAGTCCCACTCCCTTTTGCCCTACAATCTCACCCTTATCATTTATAGCAATTCCGCAACTCTCCTGCCCCCGATGCTGCAGAGCATAAAGACCAAAATAAACCACTTGGGCTGTGTCAAAATGATCTTGATTTGAAATTCCGAAGACGCCACAAGCTTCATGGATTTCGTCATCGTAATCTTCAAAGTCATTATAACTCAGACTTTTGTT
>JAEYPI010000267.1 GCA_023410885.1 Bacillota bacterium | reverse complement strand
TGGCCAACACCTAAGAGGATAAGGAGACCTTTCTCAATTTTTCCCGTGACTTGTCCATCAACACGGACTTCAGCACGTTTTACTCTTTGCACCACAGCACGCATTTATCTTAACTCCTAACTGCTTGTCCATAGTGAAGCTGGTATAAGGCTTTAATTATTTATTGCGTGAAATCTCAAAAACATCCCTTATTCGGCTCATCTTGGATATAATACGATCTAATTGCTCTGTATTACTAATTTCCAACGTCATGTGCATGATGACAAAAGAGTCCTTAGACGTTCTCGCATTAATGGCCCTAAGGGGTATTCTTGACTCTCCGATGGTATTGGTAATCTCGACTAACAGCCCCGGTCTATCATGGGCCTTCATGGTAATCTCAGCCAAATAAGATACATTGTGAGAAACACTTTGATACCAGTAGACATCGATCAGTCTGGCATCACCGTCTATAATAGTATTTTTTACATTGGGGCAATCGCTCCTGTGTACTGAAACACCTCGACCTCTGGTAATATAACCTATGATTTCATCGCCCGGAACAGGGTTGCAACAGCGGGATAAGCGCACAAGACAATTGTCGATGCCTTTAACTACAACACCGCTATCCGGAACGGTTTTGATCTTCTTCTTATTTTCCTTCTCGATCTGATCAAGGAGCATACTGGTTTGCTCTTCGGGCGGAAGGCTCTTCCGGTATTCCTCCTTGAGTTTGGACACGATTTTGGCAGCCGTAATGGCCCCAAGGGCTATAGCCGCATAAAGGTCCTCTACAGTATGGAAGTTATACTTCCTTAAAAGTGTCTCCATGTAATCGCTTTTTATGGCCTGATTCATGGTAAGGCCACTTTTCCTGACCTCTTTTTCAAAGATGTCCTTACCTTGCTCAACGTTTTCTTCTCTTTTTTCCTTCTTAAACCATTGATTGATTTTATTGCGTGCCTGTGAGGTCTTGGCGACCTTCAGCCAATCCCGACTTGGCCCATTACTGCCTCCGGAGGTAATGATCTCAATAATATCGCCGTTTTTCAGCTCATAATCAAGATTCACTATCCTGCCATTGACCTTGGCACCTATCATGCGATTACCAATCGCACTATGAATGGAATAGGCGAAGTCAATGGGATTTGAGCCGGCACGTAAATTCTTAACATCCCCCTTGGGTGTGAAGACAAAGACCTCATCAGTAAAGAGGTCAATTTTGAGATTTTCCATAAACTCATCAGGATCACGGGCATCTTTTTGCCAGTCAATCATCTGTCTGAGCCACGATAGCTTTTCGGCATAGGATTTTTCGCCAAACCCACCCTCTTTATATTGCCAATGGGCTGCAATACCCACTTCAGCCACACGATGCATTTCCCAGGTTCTGATCTGAACCTCAAAGGGTATACCCTCAGGACCAATAACCGTGGAATGCAAAGATTGATACATATTGGGCTTGGGCATGGATATATAATCCTTAAAACGGCCCGGCATGGGCTTAAAGAGCTCGTGCATGAGTCCTAAAACAGCGTAGCAGTCCTTAACGGTATCTACTACTAAACGGATGGCAAAGAGATCATAAATTTGCTCGATAGTCTTGTTCTGACTTGTCATTTTTTTATAGATGCTGTAAAGATGCTTGGCACGGCCTTCTATGTCCGCAGAAATACTGACTTCAGCAGTTTTCTTCTTTACATCTTCAATGACATTTTGGATATAGTCTTCGCGCTCACGGCGCTTCTTGGCAATCTTTTCTACAAGATCGTAGTAGCTCTTCTCATCAATATAGCGGAAGCTCAGATCTTCCAGTTCCCACTTAATTTTATGAATACCAAGACGATGGGCTAAGGGCGCATAGATTTCCATGGTTTCACGTGCTGTCTTGAACTGCTTATCCTTATTAACGAACTTTAAAGTACGCATATTGTGAAGGCGATCACATAATTTAATAATGATCACACGTATGTCCTTGGCCATAGCCAGAAACATTTTACGGAAGTTTTCTGCCTGAATTTCTTGCTTCGTGGTATGAGGAATCTTTGTCAGCTTGGTAACACCATCCACAAGCTCTGCAATTTCTTCCCCAAATTCTTTTTTGATTTGCTCATAATTATAGGTAGTATCTTCAATTGTATCGTGTAGAATTCCTGCGGCAATGGAGCTATCATCCATCTCCAGCTCGGCCAGTATGCAACCCACCGCAACAGGATGAATGATATAAGGGTCCCCGGAAACGCGTTCTTGTCCCTCATGAGCTATTTTAGAAAGATTGTAGGCTTTTTCGATAAGCTCAAAATTTGCATCCGGGTTATATTTTATTATCAACTCTCTAAGCTTTAGGAATTCATCAATCATGAATATACCACCGTTCTAAATATGGGTCGAGGCTTGTTGTACGGTGCTAAAGACACCGTACTCTAAATATGGGTCGAGGCTTGTTGTACTGTCTGATTAACCCAGTCAAGGATTTCTGAGTCTTCCAGATTAACCTTCTTGGGTTCATCACTCGGAGTAAGCCTATATATCCCATCTGACTCAAGCTGTAAGCCCATAAGCTCCAACTCATCGAAAATCAAGAGTGCTACAAATAATTTAAAGCAATTAATGTTCTTTTTTGTTTCATTTTCCAGAATTCTGGTATGAACAAACAAATCGGACAAGGACAAGGCTTTTGAATCCATTTGGTTTATATATCTGTATATGATGGCAAGAATGTCCCTGTTAATTACTATATCGTCTAATTTGATTATTTTATCATTAATCCCATTATAAAGCCAATTTTCGTCACAATCAAGACATTCGACCTGGTGAGCCGCTTTGAGTAGAAATCGGTTCCTCTTTAGGGCTGAATCTGAAAGACGCATATCCAAAACCTTGATTTGGAGAGATTCCGTATTATTCCATACGTTAATATCCTGGGTAAAAACAATATCCACTCGGTCCCCGACAAATAAGCCTTTTTCAAGATGGCCTTTTCCAAAATAAACACCGTCAGCAGTTTGCCCCTCGATACTAAGGTTAAGTCTCAGGTGTTTACCATTGCCTATCACCTTTTTATCAAGCAGAACAGCACCCCTAAAGCAAAATAGTGGTGTCTGATTGCCTGATCCAAAGGGTTCTAACCGAGAAATGAGTTTCGCCGTTTTCAAATTAATCTCTCTGCCCTCAATATGAAGGTCCACCGCCATAGTAGGTAAAAGCATCTCTTCAAGTATCACGTTATCCGCGTAAGTATTGAGACGTGTACGGAATAACTCCAAATTACTGGTCATCAGGGTAAGTCCACCGGCCTGTTCATGTCCTCCAAATTTGATAAGTACGTCGGAAAGGCTCTCCAAAGCATTAAAAAGATTGAAGCCTTCTATACTTCTCCCCGAGCCCACTGCTTTTTCATCCTCAATGGATAGGACAAATACCGGCTTATGATAACGATCTACAAGCTTTGAAGCCACAATCCCGATAACACCGTGATGCCAGCCTTCCCCATAGACCACCAATACCTTTTCTTTATGATAACGAGGGTCCTCTTCAATCTTTTGAACAGCTGAAAGGTAAATTTCATTTTGAACCTCTTGCCTTCTGGTATTGGATTGGTTCAGAAGCTGTGCTATTTTCTCAGCCTCTTGCTCATCATCTGTTGTAAATAGACTGACTGCCCATTTGGCATCACCCATGCGACCGGCCGCATTGACTCTTGGCGCAAGAGTAAAGGAAATCCGACCAGAATCGAGCTGATTGGGCTGCGCCGCCGATACCTTGAGCAAGGCTTTAATGCCTTGACAGGGGTTTTTTACAATTTTCTCAATACCGTATTTCGTAATAATGCGATTTTCTCCTTTAAGCTCAACAATATCTGCAATGGTTGCAAGAGCAGCCAAATCCAGATAATCCTCATAGGCCCTGGGGTTGTCAAACCTTGAGCTGACTGCTTGGACTAGCTTTAAGGCTACTCCTGCCCCGCACAGGTTCTTATAAGGATATTGACTTGTCGGTATATGAGGATTGATCACAACCAAGGCTTCCGGCAGCAACTGCTCATTCCATTGATGATGATCAGTAATAATAACGTCAATGTTTTTTCCTCTGTCACGGTATCGTTCATAGAGCGCGTCAACCTGAAAACGCGCCGAAATACCACAATCCACTGTGATGACCAAATCAAAATCCTGATCACTTATATACGCGACTGCCAAATCTGAAATCCCGTATCCCTCATCGACACGATCGGGAATATAATATTCGATGCGGGCCTTCAGGGATTGAAAAAACCGGACTAAAATAGCCGTGGCAGAAACACCATCCACATCATAGTCCCCGTAAACCAAAATTTTTTCTTGGTTTTGAAGGGCTTGGACGATCCTGTCAACTGCACTATTCATACCTTCTAGTAAAAAAGGATCATGCAGCGCATCAAGGGATGGATTCAGAAAAGCGGAAGCCTCTTCCCGACCCTTGATATTTCTTTGTATCAAAAGCTTTTCAATAAGTTCCGGAAGGTTTTGTTCTTTATGATGAGAGATCTGCTCCACAGCGGGTAGCTCTGAAACAACCCATTGTCTGCCATTACCTAAATAATAGTTTTCCATGTATGCTTGTCCCCATCTAATTAATGATATGGTTTTAAGAAGCTCTAAGACATAAAACAAAGCCCGGTATTTCTCCGGGCTTTGTCAGTTATGATAACAATTTCTTTACTATGACATTGACCAAGTTACCGTCTGACCGACCTTTCACCTTGGGCATAACCACTTTCATGACCTTTCCCATGTCCTTGGCGGATAGTGCGCCAGTTTCCTGGATGGCCTCTTTTACGATGGCCTCGACCTGTTCCTCGGTAAGCTGCTCTGGCATATACTGCTGAATAATCTCGATTTCTCGTTTGGCTTTGTCAATCAAATCAACGCGGCCGCTCTTTTCTATTTCATTAAGAGCATCCCGTGTACTTTTTAACTCTTTAGCCAGTACTTCAGCAATTCCTTCATCATCAAGGGTAATATGCTTATCTTTTTCGATTTGGAGGATGGCAGCCCGGATGAGTTGGATGGTATCCTTTCGGATTCTGTCCTTATCCTTCATAGCATCCTTCAAATCATTTAACAATCTGTCCTTAAGGGTCATTAGGCTCTCCCCTTACTTTGTCTTTCTCTTCCTCGCAGCCTCGGATTTCTTCTTGCGCTTTACGCTGGGCTTGACATAGTGCTCTCTCTTCCTCACTTCAGCGAGAACGCCTGCCTTCGCACATTGTCTTTTAAACCTTTTAAGCGCACTGTCAAGGGATTCGTTCTCCTTAACTCTTACTTCAGACACATCTATCCCTCCCCTCTGAAACGTACGTACAGCCGTGCCAGGGGATTTATCCAGTCAGTGTGAATGGTAAACCATGTTACAGCACGTATTCTATTATATAATAGCGTTTTAAACAGCGTCAATACATTTTTCCGCAAGATGGACTGTTATAATATTTTTTCACCCAATTCGACACCCCCAAGAACGTGGTAATGGAGATGGAAAACGGTTTGTCCAGCGCTTGTTCCGCAATTTATGATGACTCTGTATCCCGCTTCATTTATTCCCATGATTTGAGCAACTTTTTTTATGCCCTCATGAATTGGAACAACATTTTTAATATTTTCCTCATTTAAGCCTTCTAAACTATCGATATGGACCTTTGGCACCACCAATACATGAACGGGGGCCGCCGGATGAATATCCTTGAAGGCATAAATATCATCGTCCTCGTAGACCTTTACTGAGGGAATTTCACCCTTGATAATCTTACAAAAAAGACAATTATCCATGGGAACCACTCCTATAAATATTGTTGCAAGAAGCAAGAAAATTAATTTCTACTTGGCTCCTTGTTACTGTTAACATTATCCCAGCATTTCAACAGCTTTAGCTTTAGCTACCTTAAGGGCCTCTTCCATGCCTTGAGGATTTTTTCCTCCGGCCTGAGCCATATCAGGGCGTCCACCACCACCACCACCACAAGCGGCGGCAGCATCCTTGATGATATTACCACAGTGGATACCGGCAGTGACGGCATCTTTGCTGGCTGAAACAATGAGATTAACCTTATCATCCTTACTGGAAACCAGTATAACCACACCCGAACCTATTTTATTCTTTACAGTATCGGATGCATTTCTAAGGGCGTTCATATCTAAATCTTCCAGCTTTGCGGCAACAATTTTTACACCCTTAACCACGAGTGCATCATCAACTAAGCTGTCCATGGCAC
>JAEYPI010000170.1 GCA_023410885.1 Bacillota bacterium | reverse complement strand
GAGCAGGAGGATTTACCCCGGGTCTGCGAAAAAGGGTATACGGGCTATAATGGTCGTCTGGATAAAAAATCCACAGGGATAGGGCTTTATCTCTGCAAGCAGATACTCAACAAGCTGTCCCATACGCTTACCCTGGAATCGGTGGTTGGCAGGGGAACCAGAGTGAAAATCGGGCTTGATGCGGCGGATAGCGTCACAGAATAAACGAACCTTACCAAAATGTAAGATTGAGAGAGAAAATGTAAGCCAAAGCTAAGGCAGACCATTTTCTCTTTTTGCTAATATGGTAAGTGAAAATCGATAAAGTTACCGTAGCGGTCGCTAGGTAATTGCATTCGAATGGACAGGTAGAAAAATGATGGAGGAAACAAGTATGTCGCTCTTAGAGGTCAATAATGTTAAGAAAATTTATACCACAAGGTTTGGCGGGAATCCTGTTCAAGCTCTTTCCAAGGTTACCTTTTCAATAGAAAAGGGTGAATTTGTTGCTATTATGGGTGAGTCGGGATCGGGTAAAACAACGCTCCTCAATATCCTTGCCGCCCTTGACAAGCCTACGGGCGGTGAGGTGCTTTTAAACGGGAAAAGTATTGTATCCATCAAGGAGAAGGAAATCTCCGCTTTTAGGCGGGACAACCTTGGCTTTGTCTTTCAGGACTTTAATTTGCTGGATACCTTTTCAATTCAGGACAATATCTTTTTACCCCTTGTCCTCGCCGGAAAATCTTTTGAAGAGATGGATGAAAGACTGAAGCCCATTGCCAAAAGGCTAGAAATCACTGATATTCTTAAAAAATATCCTTATGAGGTTTCCGGTGGGCAAAAACAAAGGACTGCCGTAGCTCGCGCTTTAATTACCAAGCCACAGCTAGTTCTTGCCGATGAACCCACCGGTGCCCTTGATTCCCGAGCCGCTGACGGACTCTTAAAGCTCTTTACTGAGATAAACGCCGATGGACAGACAATTCTTATGGTCACCCATAGTCTAAAGGCTGCAAGCCATGCCAAAAGAGTGCTTTTTATAAAGGACGGAGAGGTGTTCCACCAGCTTTACAAAGCGTCCTCATCCCATGATGAAATGTATCAGAAAATTTCCGATACCCTCACCATGATCGCGACAGGTGGTGCAAGAAATGAATAAATGCTTTTATCCAAAATTGGCCCTCAGCAATATCAAGAACAATGCAAAAGCGTATATTCCGTACATCTTGACCTGTATCGGCACTATTGTCATGTTTTACAACATGTACTTTTTATCGGTGGCGAAGGATTTAGGGAGTGTGAGTGACAGTGGAAGCCTCAGGCAAATACTCGCCATGGGGGCAGACATTATTAGCATCTTTTCTGTAATCTTCTTATTCTATACCAATAGCTTTTTGATCAAGCGCCGTAAAAAGGAATTTGGATTATTCAATATTTTAGGCATGGAAAAAAAGCATATTGCACGGGTCATGTTTTTTGAAACGCTATATATTGCCCTATTTAGCCTTACCATCGGTATTCTGACCGGTGTGCTTTTAAGCAAGCTTATGATTTTATTGCTTTTTAAGCTCATTCGCTTTACTGCACCCCTTGGCTTTGAAATACCCTTGGCGGCACTCCTTCAAACCGTTGCGTTATTTTCGGGTATTTTTGCAATCAATCTTATTCGTAATATTTTTCAGGTCTATCGGTCCAAGCCTGTTGAGCTGTTGAAAGGAGGAGATGTCGGTGAAAAAGAGCCCAAGACAAAGGTGCTTTTAACAGGTATAGGCGTCATCTGCCTTGGAATAGGGTATTATATCGCACTTGCCACCGAGACTCCGCTTGCAGCCATCAACTTGTTTTTTCTGGCGGTTCTTCTCGTCATGATCGGCACCTATTGTTTATTCACAGCCGGAAGTATTGCTGTTTTAAAGGGTTTGCGTAAAAACAAAAAATATTATTATCAGCCCAGTCCCTTTATTTCGATTTCGGGTATGATTTACCGCATGAAGCAAAATGCTGTTGGTCTTGCGAATATCTGTATCTTATCCACGGCCGTCATCATTACCATTTCGACCACTATCTCTCTCTATGTGGGTATGGAGGATTTGTTGAATAACCGCTATGAAAGACAAATCATGGTCAGTGGGGATAATGTGACAGAGGAACAGGCCCATAAGCTGGATGAGGCCATTGAATCGCTAACAGCAGAATTCGGTGGCCCAAAGAATGCTCTACGTCTCCGATATTTTGATTTAGTTACCACACAAAAGGGCGCGGATTTCATATATGACCCAGAATCCTTCTCCCCGGAAAACACTGCCATGCTTTTTTTGATAACACTGGAGGACTACCGTGAAATAGCGCCTGTCTCCGAGTCCCTTGCTGAGGGCGAAGCATTGCTATACATCGAACAGGGTAAAATACCTCAGGACAAAGTCAACCTAAATGGACTTGAATTCTCTATTAAGGCACGTTTGAGTGATTTTCAACCGGATGGCAGTATCGCCAATATAATGACCAATACTTACTATCTCATTGTGGATGACCTGGACACCGTCAAAAAGGTGTATCAAGCGACTGTTGGCAAGGATGACTTTGGTGAGCGTTCCTATTATTACGCCTTTGATGTTGAGAGCATGCCGGAAAAGCAAATTGAGATCAGCACTAATATTAAAAATGTGATTTATAGTACGGGTATCAGCGGCTATGTGGAGGGACGGGAACTATCGAGGGACAGCTTCTTATCCGTGTATGGGGGCTTATTCCTTCTAGGGTTATTCATCGGCCTGCTCTTTATCCTGGCGACGGTGCTCATTATTTACTATAAGCAAATCGCGGAGGGCTATGATGACAAGAAACGCTTTGAGATTATGCAAAAGGTGGGTATGAGCCGGGACGATGTGAAGCGGTCCATCAGAAACCAAGTTTTGACAGTGTTCTTTCTTCCGCTTGTGGCAACCGTTATCCATATCGTTGTTGCATTTAAGGTTGTTACAAAACTACTGCAAATCTTTTACCTTACCAATATCCCTTTGTTTACCCTATGCACCGCGGTCACCATCTTGGTTTTCGCTGCTTTGTATGCGCTTGTGTATGCATTAACGGCAAGAACGTATTATAAGATTGTGAGCTACCTACAAGGTATCTAAACAAGTAGAGCATAAATGAAGTATATGTTTGCCGTGTAAAGCCTTATAGGCGTGAGAGTATTTTGCTTTCACGCTTTTTTCATATCGGCATAAGAAATAATGAAAATTGGCAAAACGAGAGAGACATAAATAAAACCTTCCCTTATGGTTATACTACATTAAGAAAATGCCTGATGCGGTGGTAATTTAATGGGTTTGATTTTATTGATTATCTTCATTATAGTAGTTTTAATAGTACTATTATTTCTATTTGCACTTAAAATCCGATTAGTGCTAAATACTGACAATTCAGAAATAAGTGTGACAGTATTATGGTTATACCCCTTTATAAGGGCATTTGTTTCTATTGAGAATGCAACTCCCATACTAAAAATCTATCTGTTCAAAAAACAAATACTAAAAAGAGCAATAAAAGGAGTAATAAACAGAGTTAAAAAAAAGCATGGAGGAATGGAGCTTATAAAAATAAGTGATCCAAAGGATATACATGTCAATGTTAATTATGGATTCAGCGACCCCTTTACAACAGGCATTGCTTGTGGAGTGATCAATATGGCTTCACAATTGATAAATATAGATTCTATCAACCAAACTCCAGATTTTATGAGTTCCAATGACTATATTTATTTAGATGCAACTGCAAAAGTAAATCTTGGCTCAACACTTTTTCAATTTTTAAGTCAAAAAAGCAGGATCTAAAAGAACGAAACAGAACAGGCTAAGGAGGAGATTTTTATGGATCAGAATTCAAATCTAAATCAAAATGTGGACACCCTTTTTTCCAATCTTGAGAACTTTACTCAGAACGAAGGCCTTATAGGCAAGCCCATCACACACGAGGACAAGACATTTATACCCGTAGTTTCGGTTACATTAGGTTATGGCACTGGCAATACAGCAAGTAAAAGTCAGCAAGGCGCTTCCTCTCAGGGGCAAGGTATGAATCCAGCCTCCGGGCTTGGCAATATGGCAGGCGGAGCCCTTGGCCTTGGTGCAAAACTTAATACTGAAGCCGTCATAGTGATTGATAAGGGTAATGTATCAATGATGCAGATCAGCGCTAATGCCGGCCAGCTTATGGATAAGATTCCTCAAATGCTCTCAGGTATGAATCAAAATAAACAGCAAGGCCAGCAGCAAGGGCAACAGCAAGGGCAGCAACAGGCACAGGGGCAGCAGCAAGGCCAGCAACAATGAATAACACCGTTTGTGTTACTCGGCGAAAAAGAACGTATCGGGGCTAAATGCCCCGGTTTTTTCATAAAAGGAACGAATATAAACAAAGTTATCGCCGCGCCAGCAAGATCATTTTATGGGATGGACATTTCATAATCTTATGCGTACCTGAAACTCATTATGGCAGCGGGGACAATCCACTGTGTGGATGCCAGTTCTTCGCGGCAGGCGAAGTACAGCCTTGCACTGAGGGCATTTGCGGTATCGATGGGTTTTGATTTCTTTGAATCTACGCATGACCAAAGAAGCTTTTCCTTTCACCGGGTCCCAAACCTTCAGAAATTTCTGGTTTTCTATGCTTCTTTTAGTGACATTTCGGGAGAATGTTCTGTAAATTGACCAGACCAGAACCGCCCAAACTAAAAGGTTAATGACAGCCACCTGGAGAAAAGCATTAAGAATGATTAGGACGAGACAGAATAGGGTTAAAGCGTTATTCAATTGATCTGAACCGTATCGGCCATACATAAACCGAGCCAACTTATCTCTAAAATTAGACATGATACACACTCCTCTTTTTAATAGGGTCACCTGCAAAACATGCAGAGCATTCTTGCCAGACAAATACCTAAACATATCTTATCTAGTCCGGTTGACGGCATACCATAGCTCTGGCTCTGCTGTTGGTACATGCGTCCGCCGTTCTGTACTTGATTTAAAACGCGCCGGTACTCCAGATTTTGAGGATCCATTTGTACGGCTATTTTTGCGTGGTTGAGGGCCGTGATTTTATTGCCGGCACCATCATTGGCAATGGCACTATAATAGTACCATTCAGCGCTCTTTTCAGCAATATGGGTCAACGCATTGAGGGCTTCTTGATAATAACCAGCTTGTAAATAATTTCTTACCGGACTGAATACAGGGTTTTCCTGTCTTTGCTGCTGGCTGTTACCATAAAATCCGAAGGCGCTAAAGGGATCAAAGCCGAATGGATTGAAGCCGCCAAAGGGATCATAGGCTCCGGAAGAGTTACCGTCGTCGTATGTGGTTTGACGGCTGTAGCCTCCTGTTTCGGTGCTTTGTTGAGTATTCCCACTTTTGATCTGTTCATAGGCCGCATTAATCTCGCTCATCTTCTTAGCGGATTCTGCGTTGCCTTGATTCACATCGGGGTGATATTTTTTTGCCAGCTTGCGATAGGCTTTTGTAATTTCTTCATCCGAATCAGTCGGAGAAACACCAAGCACTTTATAAGGATCGGCTATCATTGATGTGGAGTCTCCTTTGTTTTCTTTTTTTCTGCTTCATACCTTGTCCATACACCTGAATAAAGGATGTTCTCAATCAATTCTTTATCGTGATGAACGGGTAATTGTCTATATTTTTCAAGGCAGTCGGCCATAAGAAGATTTAAAATATCGCTAAAATGATCCGAAGATGAAGCAATTAATGGATTGTAGCGCTCATTTTTCAGGTCTGATTTCAAATCCAGGCAGGCATCCATGATATAAATAAACTTACCAAGGGCGTTTCCAAAGGCCCGTAAGCCTATCGCAAAATCGTCGTCCTTGAGAACGAAGACTTCACCCATCAGCTTACCAAAACAGTTTGCAGGAATATCCGGGTTAGGTTCCCCTGACTTTTCAATCTCAGAAAGCGCTTTCAAACACGCGCTAATTGCAGCACTTTGATTCGGATACCTTGCTGAGACCTTTTGCTGAGCCTTCTCAAGTAGTTTTGCCTCATATAGTGACAGTAACTTTTTATCATCGTTCCAGTCGTCAAGAAAATTATAATAGGCCAGCAGCGCATTCATGTCAGCAGCATAATCTGTCATCTCATTCTGCCAATACTGCCGGGGCTTAAAAGGATGAGTGAGGCACCGTGCAGTCTTTGTTTGGGTTTCGTTTTGGTAGAGTGACGATAGAAGCAGCACAAGGAAGGTCATGTCATAGGTAAGCGTGATACGGCTTATTGTGCCGTGACGGCTTCCTAATGCCCTGCATAAGCCACAATAGCACGACTGATAACGTTGTTTTTGTTCACTGGTCAGCTTATCAATATTAGCCACTACATACCCAAACATACAGACGCCCGTTGTGGGCACTCACCTCCTTGAACGCTGCTGAATATGGCAGCTCTATCTCATCCCTTGGTAATTATTAATTTCAATTGTATCCGATATTATCCATTGTTCCTATCATCATAGGGAACCTTTTGCTGCAGGGCTTCCAATAGGGAAGAAAGGTCACTGCAGGCTTGCATAATCCGGGCACTGTCCTTGCTCTTTAAAGCCTTCTTTGTGTTTTTCACCGACTCATTGAGAAGGGAACGATCCTGCTTATCAAGCTTTTTGTTAATGGCCGATGCCTGGTAGATGAGCTGTTCCGCATTATTTTGAGCGGTGGCCTCTTCTCTGTGCCTAGAATCATCTGCCGCATACTGCTGTGCATCGCGAATGGCTTGATCAATCTCCGCCTGACTTAGGTTTGAGGATGAGGAAATAGTGATGTTCTGTTCCTTTCCTGTTCCCAGATCTTTCGCCGACACATTGACAATGCCGTTTGCATCAATGTTAAAGGTTACCTCAATCTGAGGAACACCTCTTGGCGCACGGCGGATACCGTTTAGCTTAAATTTTCCTAAGGTTTTGTTGTACCTTGCCATTTCTCTTTCACCCTGCAAAACATGAATTTCAACAGAGGGTTGGAAATTAGCGGCCGTCGTGAAAACCTGGCTCTTTTTTATGGGAAGGGTAGTATTCCGTTCAATTATTTTAGAATATACACCACCCAGCGTTTCAATGCCCAGAGAAAGAGGCATAACGTCCAGAAGCAGCAAATCTTTGACTTCACCAATAAGAACTCCGGCTTGAAGGGCAGCGCCCAAGGCCACACATTCGTCTGGATTAATGCCCTTGGAGGGTTCTTTGCCTACGAACTTCTTGACCGCTTCCTGCACGGCGGGAATACGACTGGAGCCACCTACAAGCAAAACCTTGTTTATATCTCCAGTACTGAGACCTGAATCGCGAATGGCTTGGCCTACAGGCTCCATAGTTGCTTTTACAAGATGGGCGGTCAGTTCATCAAACTTTGTTCGGGAGAGGGTAATATCCATATGCAGGGGACCCGATCTGTTTGAAGTAATAAACGGCAGGTTGATCTCGGTTGAGGAAAGGCCACTCAGCTCAATTTTTGCTTTTTCTGCCGCTTCTTTTACGCGTTGTAAAGCAGAAGGATCTTTGGAAAGATCAATCTTATTGGCACGTTTGAATTCGCTGATCAAGTAATCCACCACGCAATTATCGAAATCATCACCACCGAGGCGATTGTTGCCCGCAGTGGCCAGTACCTCAATGACGCCGTTGTCGATTTCAAGGACGGATACATCAAAGGTTCCGCCCCCCAAGTCATAGACCATAATTTTTTGCGAATATTCCTTATCCACACCATAGGCCAATGCCGCAGCTGTGGGCTCATTGATAATACGCTGTACGTTGAGGCCCGCTATTTTCCCGGCGTCCTTGGTCGCTTGACGCTGGGCGTCGGTAAAATAGGCGGGAACAGTAATGACCGCTTCGTGAACGGATTCGCCAAGGTAGCTTTCAGCATCGGCCTTAAGCTTTGATAAAATCATGGCCGAGATTTCTTGGGGTATATATTTTTTGCCGTCAATATTCACCCTATAGTCGCTGCCCATCTCACGTTTAATAGAACTGATGGTGCGGTCAGGGTTTGTAACAGCCTGACGTTTTGCCACTTGACCAATCATGCGCTCGCCTGTTTTTGAAAAAGCGACGACTGACGGTGTGGTGCGCTCACCCTCGGCATTGTGGATGACCACAGCCTCTCCGCCTTCCATAACCGCAACACACGAATTGGTGGTACCGAGGTCAATTCCGATTATTTTAGACATCTTAATTCTCTCCTTCGTTTAGTATTAACTGTATTTAAGCATGATTTGCGTATTTTCTTAATACGCATTTCGTTTAGATCCATGTCAATCCATCATTCGGTACGGAGGGCAACAACCGGGTCTTTCTTTGCTGCAATTTTTGAAGGAATTAAGCCAGCAATGAAATTCAGGGCCATACTGATGAGGACAAGGGCGATGGCCCCCACTGTGGGTAGTACCGCAATTCCCGAAATAGCTGTGATTGACTCAATGATCATATTAATCGGTATGATGAGGAACAGGGTGATGCCAATGCCCAGGGCACCCGATACAAAGCCGACAATAAGTGTTTCGGCATTAAATACACGGGAGATATCTTTCTTTGAGGCACCGATACTGCGCAAAATACCGATTTCCTTGGTTCTCTCCAGTACCGAGATGTAGGTGATAATTCCGATCATAATGGAGGAGACCACAAGGGAGATGGCAACAAACGCAATCAAAATATAGCTGATGACATTGATGATGGTGGTGACCGAGGACATAATCAACCCAACATAATCCGTATAATGTATGACATTGCCTTCTTTTCCTTCATCGGTCATTTTTTGATTATAGGCGTCAATCTTATCAATAATGAGTTCCTTGGACTCAAAATCCTTAGGGTATATATTGATAGTGCTGGGGTTATCCAGGTCAGCAACCCCAAGTATGCTCAGATTGCCATCGTAGGTGGCACTGGAGGTCACGGGCTTGCTGTACTTTTCCATAAAGGCCAGACGTTCTTCCTCGGAAAGGCTGGCAAGGTAGGCTTTTTCCTCATCGGACAGGCTGCTGATGTCAAAGGGCATCTCTTGGGTCTGTGATACATCCGTACTAAAGGGTATTCCTGTGAATACATCTGTCTCAGGATTTTCTTTTTGGGCCTTTACAATTTCTGAGTCATTAAGGGTGTTAATTAAGTGGGTCATTAAATCAGAGGTATAGCCCACAGAACCACTGACCGATATGGCTACCGCATCATCCTTTGGACGTAGTATACCCACAACCTTGACATCGAGAGCGTTTTCAAGGACCTCTTTCATATAGGCTTCATTGTTGCTGCGGTCCACCCAACCATTGCCCGCTTTTTCATAGTAATCCGTATTTAAAAGCAATTTGAATTTGAGGGCCAGTAGTTCTTCATAAGTGTAGCTGACCTGTTGGCTTTCAACCTCTTTGCCCTCCATAATGTCCTTTGCAAATTGAGTAAGCTCCTCCACATCCTTTAGGCCAAGAGAATACAGAGTGTAGTCGTTGATTTCATTGTTTTTGTCCACAATCAGTACGACTTCATTGTAGTTTTGCGGCATTTGCCCCGCCAAGACATCGTACTGGGAAGCAAGCAGAGTCTCATTGCCCATCAGCTCCTTCCAAACATTCATGTTGTTAAACCCAGAGGACGGCATTCCGCTTGACATGGCAGAAGGTCCCGTCATGGATGAAAATCCTATTTTTTCAAGCACATTGCTGGGATTGACTTTGACAATACCCTGGGAAGTGTCTGCCTTATAGATATTCATCACCGTACTATATCCGTATTGAATATCGTTTACAAGCCCGGCAATATCATTTCCATCATCCTCTAAATAGGCTTTGAAGGCTTGCATATCATTGTGTATCATTTCAGAAAGCATGGTATTGATCATTTTGCCCATGATATCGCTGGAATAGATCTTATCCAGATCGTGGTCAATCTCACCGTTGACTTTCCCCATGGTATTACTGAGTAGATCATCAACTCCCACAGCTGTTTGTTCAATGGTGAGGGGGTAACTGGAAAGGGTGTCTTCCTCCACTCGGTTAATATAGGCCTGAACGCCGCTCGAAAGTGCCATAATGAGCGCAATACCTATAATACCAATGCTTCCGGCAAAGGACGTTAAAATGGTCCGGGTCTTTTTGGTCATCAAATTATTCAAGCTCAATGACAGGGCGGTCAAATATTTCATGGACGATTTCTTTTCTTTTTTCCTACGCCCTTCTTTAGGTGTTGGATGCTTCTCTACAATGACATGATAGGGATTGGAATCGTCAATGATGTTACCATCCAACAATTTAATAATTCTCGTGGAGTATTCCATGGCGATCTCTTGATTATGGGTAACCATGATAATCAGCTTGTCCTTGGATATTTCCTTCAGGATCTCCATAATCTGCACACTTGTCTCTGAGTCAAGAGCACCGGTTGGCTCATCGGCAAGCAGAATATCCGGGTCATTAACAAGGGCTCTAGCAATGGCTACCCTTTGCATCTGACCGCCCGACATTTGGTTTGGCTTTTTATGAAGCTGGTCACCAAGGCCCACCTTATTTAAAACGGCAATGGCGCGTTCCCGGCGTTCTGCTTTGGAAACCCCTGAAAGAGGCAGCGCAAGCTCAACATTGGCCAGTACGGTCTGATGGGGAATAAGGTTATAGCTTTGAAAAACAAAGCCCACAGAATTGTTGCGATAAGTATCCAGGTCCCGGTCCGAAAATTTCTTAGTCGATACTCCGTTTATTGACAAGTCGCCGCTCGTATAGCGGTCAAGCCCTCCTATGATGTTCAGCATGGTGGTTTTGCCACAGCCCGAGGGCCCGAGAATGGACACAAACTCATTTTCCCTGAATTCGACACTAACGCCTTTCAGGGCTTTCACAGTTGTATCCCCGACGGTATATTCTTTTGAAATGTTTTTCAGAATCAGCATTTAAAGTAGCTCCTCTATCATCAATTCATTTTCAAGACTATTGTATTGGCCTATTATAAACTCAATTTAAACTGGTGTGTAAAAAAATTAAAACAGATGCCTAATAGTTGTATTCCTTTTTTATTTTGGTTTAAACTCAGTTTATATAAGTTGATATAATAAAGATAAAAGGAGGCATGGGGATGTTTTGCATAATGGTAGTTGAGGATGATGATAATACAAGAAAATTAATGGAAGCCGTATTAACACAAAACGGCTATGAGGTCATTCTGGCCAAGGACGGGATTGATGCCCTGGATAAAATGGACAACCATCATGTGGATTTAATTGTCCTTGATCTGATGATGCCTCGCATGGATGGCTATGAATTTGCAGATACCTTACGCAAAGGCCAGAGCGATTTGCCAATATTAATGGTAACAGCGAAGGAAACTCCCGCCGATAAAAAAAGGGGCTTTCTTGTAGGCACCGATGACTATATGGTCAAGCCCGTTGACGAGGAGGAGATGGTACTGCGCATTAATGCACTTTTGCGTCGTTCCCGCATCGTCAATGAGCATCGCTTGACAGTTGGTGAAACAATTTTGGATTATGATGCGCTCACCGTTTCATGGCACGGTATTGTTCAGGTATTACCGAATAAAGAATTTATGCTGCTTTATAAACTGTTATCCTACCCCAATAAAATTTTTACCAGGCGCAGCTTAATGGATGAAATCTGGGATATGAACTCAGATACCGACGAACGCACGGTGGATGTTCACATCAACCGCCTGCGTGATCGCTTCAAGGAAAATGAAAGCTTCGAGATTTTAACGGTTCGAGGACTGGGCTACAAGGCGGTGATAAAGGGATGAACAGGGGGAAATCGCTCAGTAGACATATGGCCACTTTTGTGTTTTATATTATGCTGTCCGCAGGGTTACTAACGGGGATATGCTTTAGCTTCTTATTTATGCTAAGAATTTTCCCCATTCCTTTATTTACCCCCTTTCTTTATCCGATCATTGCCTTGTTTGTGAGCAATGTAATAGGAACGGTCATTTCAGCTGTGGCCAGTGAAAA
>JAEYPI010000157.1 GCA_023410885.1 Bacillota bacterium | reverse complement strand
ATCTCCACCAGATCATGAACGATACACATTTTAATGACCTTTAGCATATCCAAATTGGCGTTCCGGTCTGGGGCATACTCTCCTAAGAGGAAAGCCATGAGCGCTAAATGCCAGGAATGCTCGGCATCATTTTCACGGCGGGAGCCATCATGGATCTTGGTTTGCCGAAAGATATTCTTTACCTTGTCAACCTCAGTAATAAATTGAATTTGCTTTTGAAGTCTTTCACTGGTCATGTATAATACCTCTCTTAATAATAGCATTTATAAGCTGTATACCTGAATTTGTCCGGTTTTCGCTTACCATCATATACCTTTGAACAATCTAATTCAAGGGATTACAAAGTAAAAGGAAAAAACCGGAGGCCATAGGGCACCAACAAGCCTTGACGCGTTAAGAAGCCTATACCTGAGAAAAAATCAAAGATTTCGGACGCCTGAAGGTAACAGGTACTCAAGAACATTGAAACATATCATGTTATTTCATGTTATAATGAATTCTAATGGTTGAACATCAATAAATCTGGTTACTTTCAAAAATATGACGTGGAAGGGTAATTTGTTTTTTATCGGAGTTGCTCCGGTTAGGGTTTGTACAGCATGTTTTAATACCTGAACATAAAAAAAAGGCCAAACCACCGGGGGGTTAGGATTTAGTTTGGCCAAAACAATCTTTAAATTTGCTGCATGCCTATCTTATATTATTCAAGGGGGGCGGTAAAGCATTACCCTAAATTGAAAAATAAATAAACTCGACAAGGCGCATGATGACAATATTTAAGGTGCAAGGAAAAATCGTTCGCCACAAGAAGACACCGGGATATTGCCCATGTCAAAACATGAAGAAATGAGGAGAAACGTAGGATGGAACAGCAAGTCAGGCTAGAGCTTAAAAATGCACAAAGAATTGTGGTAAAGGTAGGGACCTCCACATTGACCCATGATAATGGGAAGATGAACCTGATTAGGATGGACCGGCTGGCATTGGCCCTATCAGAGCTAATGAACGAAAACAGGGAAGTGGTCCTGGTCTCCTCGGGTGCCATTGGTGTGGGTATGGGCATATTTAATTTTCGCAGACGCCCTGTGGGCATGGGAATGAAGCAGGCCCTTGCGGCAGTGGGGCAATGTGAGCTCATGAACATTTATAGCCGTTTATTCGCAACCTACAATCACACCGTGGCTCAGATTCTTCTGACTAAAACCGACGTTAATGATGAGATGAAGAGAAAAAATGTGATGAATACCTTCAAAAGTCTTTTAGAGTTTGGTGTTCTACCCATTGTCAATGAGAATGACTCGGTTTCGGTTGATGAAATAAAGAGTCTCATGATGTTCGGCGATAACGATACCTTGTCGGCTGTTGTAGCTAAACTGATTTCCGCAGATTTGCTGATCATTTTATCGGATATTGACGGCCTTTATGAAACAAATCCTCGCGAAAATAAGGAAAGCAAGCTTATTTCTGTCGTAGAAAATTTGGGCGCTGACATCCGGGAATGTGCCGGAGGTTCAGGAACCAATCGTGGCACAGGCGGTATGGTCACAAAAATTGATGCGGCAGAGATTGCAACCGATGCAGGGGTCAATATGGTCATTGCCAACGGTGACGATCCTATGATTATATTAAAAATTCTCAGGGGAGAGGAAATCGGAACTCTCTTTATGAAAAAATCCCCGACATAAATAAACGTGAAGAAGCAGACGAATGCCAGTGCTTGCTCCGGAGAAAACAGTTCCGGAAACAAAAAAGGAGTTGCATCATGTAACTCCTTTTTGTCCTAATTCATGTTGACCAAAAAATTTAAATTTAGCTGTTAACCTTGTCTTTAAGTGCCTTTCCGGCTTTAAAAACAGGTGCCTTTGAAGCGGGGATAGTGATGGTTTCCTTTGTCTGGGGATTGCGGCCCTTTCTTGCTGCTCTGTCCTTGGTTTCAAAAGTTCCGAAACCAACGAGAACAACCTTTTCTCCCTTAGAAAGAGAATCCTCGACAACTGAAACGAGGGCATCGAGAGCAGCCTCGCTATCTTTCTTTGTAAGGCCCGATTGCTGTGCTACAGCATTAATAAGATCGGCTTTGTTCATTAGGGTTACCTCCTGCACAAAATTTCGTCATCATTTTATAACGGGAATGGCATAAAGTCAAGCATTCAGGCGGTTTTCCCAAAAATAATCCCATATAATTTGATTATCCCACTAAAACAGTATATAATAACCTTACCCGTTACCGAAATCGAAGATTTCGAACGGGTACCCAAGTTATTGATACTTCGTATTAATAACCTTACCCGTTACCGAAATCAAAGATTTCGAACGGGTACCCAAGTTATTGATACTTCGTATTAATAACCTTACCCGTTACCAGAGTTCGTTCCTAAAGGAACGAACAACAGGGGTGCGGAACGTACCAACAAGACTAGACCCGTAAACAAGCCTCGACCCATAAGAGAAATCAAAGATTTCGAACACCTAAAGGCAGCGGGTACCCAAGTTATTGATACTTTGTATTAATACATTTACATGTAAGGATATGACTATTTCCTCTTGGAGGAGTCCATATGGCAGGGCTTTATTTCTATGCACCCAGAGAGAAGATCAATGACATCGTTGATTGCGGTATGAAATTATCAGAATGGTATGACCGCGATATTGCTTTTCCTGGATTTAATGGGAATAAAAAGGTTATAAAGGCGCTTCTCAATCCGAGAGATGATGTTAAGCGATTGAAAGATGCCAACTATCAATGCCTGCGTCTTGATGTTGACTTGGATTACTGCAGAGTAGGGGATGCCTCCCTTTATGAGTTGGGCTTAAGAGATCCCATTCTAATGGAGCGGTATATGGAGACCCTTGTACCCCTTCGAAATTACCGCTTTGGGACGTTTAGGAATCCTGAGGTATTGGTAATGTCGTCGGTCTTGGCTGAACATATCGAGGTCATGGGTATGGCGCTGGATACACCCATCTTGTATGAAAGCTCAGAACTGCTCTATCTAAACAATCTTCTCGAGAAACACGAGGAAACCTACCAGGATTCGGGAAACCATCTTCTGTTTGCCTTTTATGTTCTGCTGGAGTCCCAGGGGAAAGTGGTCAGATACGAAGATAAAGAGCATCAAAAAGCCATTTTCTTTAATGCTGACGGTAAGGAATATACTGTGCTGCAGATTCCATAATGAGGAAATGCTCTTTTGCATGACAGATCGATTCTAATAAGCATATTGTAAAGAACAGGATAATCAAGATAGTAAGTGATACCGTTGTTTGGAGGTTTTTATGGAACAACAAAACCCAAATACTCATAATGCTGAGCATAACCATCAAAAAAATCAGCAGAATAATTCCCAGCAAAGAGTTAACAACCCAAATAACCGTCCCCAATCTGATCGTGCCAGACCCCAAGGACAGGACAGAAGACCCCAGCAAGACAGAAATGTCAATCAAGATCGGAGTCGTGTGGACAAAAATCAAGCAGGGGAAAAAGGTGCTCATAACGATCGTTCCAGGGCTCAAAATGACCCTAAATACGTACAGAAACCCAGGGATCAAAGAGGCCCCGATCGATCCAAAACGGAACCCGGAAAAACACAGGGTCAGCCCAATAGAACCCAGGTGAATCATAACCAAAGCGCTAATGCTAATAACCAAAACCGTTATGCAAGGAACTCCCTGCATCATGCCACACTCGGGGATGCAGCCGCAAGACATATTGTTCCCAAGCGCATTGAAACCGTCGAAGATATCCAGGCCGATATTGAAAGGGTTGAAAAAGATATCCAGTTTGAAATGAAACAGATTCGTGCTGTTAAGCTGGGTCTGTGAGGCCTATCATGCTGCTAGCTATCGATGTAGGAAATACAAATACGGCCATCGGTGTCTATCGGGGTAATACCCTGGTTGGTAATTGGCGCATGTCTACAATTCGAGAGCGGACCTCCGATGAAGTAGGCTTGTTCCTTATTTCAATACTGAATCATGCCCATATCAGGACTGAGGAAATCAGGGACGTTATAATGTGTTCTGTGGCTCCTCCTGCTATGCATGCCATTGTAAATGCCGTCAAAAAGTATATCAATAAAACTCCCATATTAGTTGAGCCCGGTATCAAAACCGGCATCAATATCAAGTATGAAAATCCCCGGGAAGTCGGTGCCGATAAGATCGTTAATGCTGTAGGTGCTTTAAAGCATTATGGAGGGCCTCTTATCATTGTGGATTTCGGAACAGCTACCACCTTTTGTGCTGTCAATGCCAGAGGCGATTATTTGGGTGGTATCATTTGTCCGGGCATTAAGATTTCAGCGGAGGCTTTATTTGATAAAGCTTCCATGCTGCCACGTATAGAAATTGCCAAACCTAGGCATATTATTGGAAGAACAACGGTAAGCAGTATGCAAGCCGGAATCCTCTATGGTTTTGTGGGTCAGGTTGATCATATCGTGGCACTTATGAAGCAGGAATTAGGTGAGGAAGGGATTAAGGTTGTTGCAACAGGGGGATTGGCCAAATTGATCGCCGCAGAATCCACAACCATCGATAAAGTGGATTCTCTCCTAACTTTGGAAGGATTAAAGGCCATTTACGAGTTAAATTTTATCGTCTGATTCTTTGCTAAAAAGCGAAATATTAAGATTTAGGAAGAAACGGCGAGTGTTAAGGAGCTATTTTGCTGTAATGCCTCAAAATGATCTGATATTGACTTAAAACCCACAATACGCTTATTTGATTATAACGGAGAAATTGTTTAAGATTGTATTAGCACTCGACGTCAGTGAGTGCTAACAAGATGAGAGCCCGGAAACGGGAAAATATAAGGAGGGTGACCTATGAATATTAAGCCACTAGCAGACAGAGTAGTCATTAAAATGCTGGAAGCTGAAGAAACAACAAAAAGTGGTATCGTGCTTCCCGGAACAGCAAAAGAGAAGCCTCAGGTTGCAGAGGTTATGGCTGTAGGACCCGGTACTGAAGATGTTAAAATGGAAGTTAAAGTTGGAGACAAGGTGCTTATCAGCAAATATGCAGGGACAGAAGTCAAGATCGATGGTGCTGAATTCACCATTGTTAAGCAAGGCGATATCCTCGCAGTAGTAGAGTAATAGGAGGGAAAGAAACATGGCAAAGGATATTAAGTTTGGTGAAGATGCAAGAAAAGCGCTTGAAAGTGGTGTTAACAAGCTTGCAAACACCGTAAAGATCACATTGGGCCCTAAGGGAAGAAATGTTGTATTAGATAAGAAGTTTGGTTCTCCCCTAATTACGAATGATGGTGTAACCATCGCTAAGGAAATCGAGCTCGAGGATGCTTTTGAGAACATGGGCGCTCAGCTCGTTAAGGAAGTCGCCACCAAGACCAATGATGTTGCCGGTGACGGCACAACCACTGCGACACTTTTAGCTCAGGCTATTATTCGCGAAGGCCTTAAGAATGTTGCAGCCGGAGCTAACCCCATGATTATTAAGAGGGGTATTCAAAAGGCTGTTGACGTTGCTGTTAAGGGAATCGGAGATATATCTCAAAAGGTTAAGGGTAAAGAAGATATCGCGCGGGTTGCTTCTGTTTCAGCCAACGATGATGATATCGGAAACCTTATTGCCGAGGCTATGGAGAAGGTTACAAACGATGGTGTAATCACCGTTGAGGAATCCAAGACCATGGGAACCAGCCTTGAGGTTGTAGAGGGTATGCAGTTTGATCGTGGCTATGTTTCCGGCTATATGGTAACTGATACTGATAAGATGGAAGCCATCCTTGATAATCCCTATATTTTGATCACTGATAAGAAAATTTCCAATATTCAAGAAGTTCTCCCTATTCTTGAACAAATTGTTCAACAGGGCAGAAAGCTTGTCATTATTGCTGAGGATGTAGAAGGCGAAGCCCTCGCAACCCTTATTGTCAATAAGCTCCGTGGCACCTTTACCTGTGTTGCCGTCAAGGCTCCTGGCTTCGGCGACAGAAGAAAGGCTATGCTACAGGATATTGCTATATTAACAGGTGGTCAAGTTATAACCGAAGAACTCGGGTTGGATCTGAAAGAGACCACCCTTGATCAGCTCGGCCGCGCTGAAAAGATTATTGTACAGAAGGAAAACACCATTGTTGTTGGTGGCAGCGGAGATGATAAGCAGATTCGCGACAGAATTAACTCCATTAAGTCACAGATTGAAGAGACCAGCTCTGATTTTGACAGAGAAAAGCTTCAGGAAAGACTTGCAAAGCTTTCCGGCGGTGTTGCTGTTATTCAGGTCGGTGCTGCAACTGAAACCGAAATGAAGGAAAAGAAGCTTCGTATTGAGGATGCACTGGCTGCAACTCGTGCTGCTGTTGAAGAAGGTATTGTATCCGGTGGTGGTACAGCATTCATCAATGTTATTCCTAATGTGAAGGAGCTTATTAAGAGCCTTAGCGGCGATGAAAAGACAGGCGCTCAGATTATCGCAAAGTCATTGGAAGAGCCAGTTAGACAAATTGCTCTTAATGCAGGCCTTGAAGGCTCCGTCATTTTGGAGAAGGTCAGCAACAGCGAAATCGGTGTTGGTTTTGACGCCCTTAAGGAGACTTATGTTAATATGATCGAGGCCGGTATTGTCGATCCTGCAAAGGTAACTCGTTCTGCACTTCAGAACGCTGCTTCCGTTGCATCCATGGTGCTCACAACCGAGAGCATTGTAGCCGACAAGCCTGAGAAGCCCGATCCCGCAGCTGCTGCAGCCGCTATGGGCGGTGGCATGCCCGGCATGATGTAAATAAAATGACAACAAAAAGGATCACTCCCAAAGGAGTGGTCCTTTTTTGGGTCTTTGTCAACAGGCAAAGGTTAAAAAGATTAGCCCTTGCAATAAGGAGCTTGTTTATCTATAATAAATTCAAAATCAAATAGTGCATGACGGTGCATGAAAATGCTTAATTGTACAACTTTTTTTTATTAACTATGCATTTGCATGGTTAATAAGAAAAAGCTGTGATTAGAGGGAACCAAGTGAAAGACTTGGACTGCCCCAGCAACCGTGAAGCGGACAAAACGGCGTATACCACTGAGACTGCTCAGCAAGGCTTGGGAAGGTGCCGCAGAGGATGATGCAAAGTCGGTAGACCTGCCGTGATGGTGTGTTTCTTCTGGGGTATAAGAGTAAACTATGGTCTGATAAGCCGTCTTTTCTATGCCCCCCTTTTCGAAGGAGGGCTTTTACATTTTTAAGGGAAGAAACCCATTGTTTGATGAAATTTGTCCAAACGAAAGGAGTTTCCCCATGAAAAAAACTTTGTCCCTACTTATTGTTCTGGCCTTAATCATTGCTATGTCCGGCTGCGGAACGCCACAAACCTTGACACCTGGATCCACTGCATCACCTGAGATTGCTGGAGTTCCCGGTCAAACGTCCGAACTCCCCATAACAGTCAAGGACAGCAGGGGAGTAGAAGTAACCTTTGATAAGTCTCCCGAAAAAGTGATTTCATTGATGCCCTCAAACACTGAGATTCTTTATGCATTAAATTCCCAAGAAAGGATCATAGCGGTCAGTGAATACTGTAATTTTCCTGAGGATACAGCCAAGAAGGAAAAGTTGCCTACGGGTGAAAAAATGAGTATTGAGAGCCTTATCGCTTTGAATGCCGATGCGGCCTTTATTGGTAAGATGTCCATCATGGATGACCAGATCAAGCAATTGGAGGATGCAGGTGTCAAGGTGATTGTGACCGAGGCCAATAACCTTTCCGATACCTACGAAGTTATATCGCTCATCGGCAAGGTCATGGATAAAAATGATGAAGCCGCCTCCATAATTGAGAAGATGAAAAATGGCTTTGATGAGATTAAGGAGATAGTAAGGGGAAAAGAACCTCAAACGATTTATATCGAGGTATCACCTCTTCAATACGGGCTTTGGTCCTGCGGGAAAAATACGTTTATTCAGGAGCTCATCGATATAATTGGGTCGAAGAATATCTTTGAGGATGTTGAGGGCTGGGCGGCTGTATCGGAGGAAATGGTACTGGCCTATAATCCGGATGTCATACTTACCACAGCAAGCCCTTTGACAGGCATTGAAGATCCTGTGGGAGAAATTACATCCAGAGCTAACTGGGGTAATCTTGAAGCTGTTAAAAACCATAGGGTCATAATGCTGGATGGCGACATGATTACAAGACCCGGGCCCCGACTTCTGGATGTGGCTAAAGAGCTTGTAAAGGCAGTTTACCCTAATTAAAGCAGAAATTGATCAGGGGGGGAAAGGCATGATGAATAAAAGCAGGAAGAAAGCATCCTTTATACTCTTTACATCGGCGGCTCTTTTTCTGCTGCTCATGGCCTTTCTGCTTTCTGTTTCCCTTGGCAGTGTAAGGATACCCCTTAATGAGATTGTAAGGCTGTTTATAAATCGCCTGTTTAGGGTAGGCAACGTAGCGGATATCGCACAGAGCCAATCCGATATATTGTTTAGTGTGCGTATGCCTAGAGTGATTTTGGCCGCTATGGTAGGGGCGGCCTTATCTATTGGCGGAGTGGCCATGCAAGGTCTTCTAAAAAATCCTCTGGCCGATGGCTCAACTTTGGGCATTACCTCGGGAGGGGCATTGGGGGCCGTTCTTTCCATCATATTGGGCTTTAACCTGCCTTTATTCCCACAAGCGGGACTTGCCCTTATGAGCATACTTTTTTCTTTCCTCTCACTGGTTCTTATTTTAGGCCTCTCCTATAAAATTGATCACAGCCTTTCTACCCAGACCATTATTCTGACAGGTGTTATTTTTTCCATGCTAGCCGGAAGTATGACGAGCTTACTGGTGACATTGGCCGGTAATAACCTTAAGCAGGTTGTCTTTTGGTCCATGGGTTCTTTTTCTGGAAGGGGTTGGTCCCATGTCCGGCTCATGGTGCCGTTCTTTCTCATAGGCACTTTTATTTTACTGGGTGTCAGTCGTGAGCTAAATGCGTTTTCTCTGGGTGAAGAGCAGGCCCGGTATATTGGCGTCAACACAAAAAGGATCAAGCTCCTCATTCTGATTGTCGTTTCAATCCTGGTGGGGATATCGGTGGCATTAAGCGGGACCATTGGCTTTGTGGGTCTGGTTATTCCCCATATTACAAGGCTTTTGACGGGACCGGACCACAAGAAGCTCTTGCCCCTATCCATTCTCCTTGGTGCAAGCTTTTTAATGCTTACCGATCTTTTGTCAAGAACCGTATTAAGTCCTGCGGAGCTGCCCATTGGCGTCGTGACCTCATTTATCGGAGCCTTACTATTTATCTATATCTTCTACACACAGACAGTAAAGAAGAACAAAGGAATTTGAAATGCTTGAAATCAAGAATCTATCAGTAAAAATACTGAATAAGAAAATTGTGAATGAGGTTTCCTTTACTTTGCAGGAGCATGACCTCTTTATGGTCATGGGGCCCAATGGTGCGGGTAAAACGACGTTGATCAAAGCCCTCATGCAAATGCTTCCTCATGAAGGGCAAGTATTTTTAAATGGTCGGGAGATTGAGAAATTTTCATCCCGTGAGCTGGCACAACGGATTGGTGTGCTTTCACAGAAGCATCAACCTCAATTTTCCCATACGGTATATGATGTGGTCAGTCTGGGGCGATATGCCTATCAAAACGGCATGTTTGGCGGATTAACCAATGAAGATGAGGGCAAGATAGAAGAGGCCCTTTCACTGACGGGGATGGGGGATTTAAGAAACCGATCGATATTGACCCTTTCGGGAGGGGAACTGCAAAGGGTCTTTCTGGCTCAGCTTTTTGCCCAGGATCCGCAGATTCTCATTCTTGATGAGCCGACAAACCATTTGGATCTGCAATATCAGATCGCTATTTTTGATATCATCCGGAATTGGGTAAAGGAAAAAGGCCGTGCGGTTATTGCCGTGGTTCATGACCTAAACATTGTCTATTCCTATGGCACCAGAGCCCTTTTAATGGAGAAGGGCAGTGTTTACGTTCAAGGCCATGTGGAGGAAGTTTTAAGCAGGGAGAATCTTAAAGCGGTTTATAAGGTGGATGTGGCTGAATGGATGCAAAATCTCTTGAGGCACTGGGCTCAGGAATAAAATTCCCTGGTTGGCCATCATAAGGGTCTAGCCGAAATCAAAGATTTCATGAGATAATCGAAGGAATTGAAACATTTCATGTTTGGGTTGGAGAAAGATTTATGGAACACTATTATACCGAGAATCCGCAATCAGAGATAAAGGAAAATCGTTTCAGCTCTACAATCAATGGCAATAAGCTTGATTTTGTATCCGTCAGCGGGGTGTTTGCCTTTGGTGATAAAGTGGACAGAGCCTCCCAGCTCCTTATCGAAAACTTTAGACCCTCGGGTGCCGGTGGTTTTTTGCTGGATGTGGGCTGTGGCTTTGGTCCTATTTCTCTTTATATTAAATCACGTTATCCTCATCTTCAGGTAACCGCCATTGATGTCAATGAACGCGCTGTTGCCTACACAAAAAAGAATGCCGAACAGAATCATCTTCATCTCGAGGTCATCAAGAGTGATCTCTATGAGTCGCTTGTGGGAAAGGTTTTTGGCGACATTGTTTCCAATCCGCCTCTCGCAGCGGGAAAAGCCTTGAATACGCGTCTGATTCAGGAAGCGTCCCACTATTTATTGAAAAATGGCGCCCTTTGGCTGGTGGCCTATCACAACAAGGGCGGAGAGACCCTTAAAAAAATCATGAAAGAAACCTTTGGAAATGTTGAGGATGTGGAAAAAAGCGGAGGAATCCGTGTTTACCGATCCATTAAAGAGCAATAGAGCCCTTAAACAGGGCAAAAATGAGTTGACCAAAATAGTACAACATATGCCAATCTTATAGGATTTTTCCCGCCACCCTTTCAAAATATAATGAAAATAGGTTATTGTGCCTTGTTGAACAATATAAGAGTCATGATAAACTAGGATATCAAGAAAGGGAGAAGAGGCAAATGAGATACGGCTATTTTAATAATCCGGGTAGGGAATACGTCATTGAGAGACCCGATGTTCCTGTTTCCTGGACCAATTATTTAGGTGTAAAAGACTTATGCACCGTCATTTCCCATAACGCCGGAGGGTACTCCTTCTATAAATCCGCTCAAAATCACAGGCTTACCCGTTTCAGACCCAATGGGGTTCCCTTGGATAGGCCGGGTCATTATGTTTACTTAAGGGATGACATGACCTCTGACTATTGGTCCATTTCATGGCAGCCTGTTGGAAAGCCCTTGGATAAGGCAAAATATCAGTGCCGTCATGGTTTATCCTATTCCCGTTTTCTTTGTGAGTATGCTGATATCGAGGCGGAGCAGGTCCTTTTTATTCCTCTGAACGACGATGTGGAGCTCTGGGATGTCCGTCTTAGGAATAAGAGCAACAGAACCCGTCACATAAGCGTCTTTTCCTATGTCGAGTTTTCGTTTAATCTTGTGGACATCGATAATCAAAATTTCCAAATGAGCCTTTATTGCAGCGGTTCCAGCTATGAGGACGGGATTATTGAATTTGACCAATTCTATGACCCAACCTCCTTTACATATATGACAGCCAATTTTGAGCCCGACAGCTTTGATGCCTTAAGAGACAAATTCATCGGGCCATATCGAACGGAGACCAATCCTATCGGTGTTGAACGGGGAATTTTGACCGGAAGCCATGAGCTTGGCAATAATCATTGCGGTGCCTTACATAAGCGGCTTTCATTGGAGCCCGGACAGGAAGTCCGCATCCTCTTTCTGATGGGTGTAGGCAACAAAGAGGCCGCCAGATCCATGCGCGCAAAGTATGCCGAACCCGAAAAGGTAGATGAGGCCTTTAATGCCCTTGGGGCTTATTGGGATGAGAAGCTATCCGCTTTTCAATGCAATACACCTCATGAGGGCATGAACACCATGCTCAATCTCTGGAACCTTTACCAATCCGAAACCAATGTTGTATGGTCTCGATTTGCTTCCTTCATAGAAGTTGGAGGACGTACCGGCCTAGGCTATCGGGATACAGCTCAGGATGTCATGTGTGTGCCCCATTCCAACGGAGAAAAATGCCGTCAGCGCATTTTAGAACTCTTGCGGGGGCAGGTCCGGGCAGGCTATGGCCTTCACCTTTTTGACCCTGAATGGTTTAATCCTGCCAAGCCTCAAGTTGCCCCTTTTAAATCCCCAACTGTGGTTCCCACGCCCAATGCTCAAGATATGGTCCATGGTCTTAAGGATGCCTGTTCGGATGATGCCCTTTGGCTTATTCCGTCCATTTTGGAATATGTGGCTGAGACTGGTGAAGTTGAGCTTTTAACAGAGCAAGTATCCTTTGCTGATGGAGATAATGCCTCAGTTTACGAACATATGAAACGCATCCTTAATTTTTCTGCTGAGCAGGTAGGCGCAACTGGTATCTGCAAGGGACTCCGCGCTGACTGGAATGACTGTCTAAATCTAGGCGGTGGCGAAAGCGCTCTGGTTTCCTTCCTTCATTATTGGGCGCTGGAGGCCTTTATAGAGATTGCCCGTTTTCTTAACAGGGATGAGGATGTTGAGCTCTACAGGGCTATGGCCCACAGGGTCAAGCTGGCCTGTGAGGCAAATCTCTGGGATGGGAAATGGTATATCAGAGGACTGACAGCCAAGGGGGTAAAAATCGGAACTCAGGCTGATCAGGAGGGAAGGGTTCATTTGGAATCCAATACTTGGGCCGTTGTATCGGGCTTGGCCTCCGAGGAGCGCGGGAAATCCTGCATGGATGCTGTGGATGAGTACTTGTATTCCGATTATGGTCTTCATCTGAATGCGCCCTCCTATTCAAGGCCCAATGACGATATTGGCTTTATCACCCGTGTCTATCGTGGTATTAAAGAAAATGGTGCCATTTTCAGTCATCCCAACCCCTGGGCATGGGTGGCTGAATGCAAGCTGGGACGGGGGGATAGAGCCATGAAATACTATGATGCACTCCTGCCTTACAACCAAAATGATAAGATAGAAATTCGTGAAGCCGAGCCCTATACCTATTGCCAATTCATCATGGGCCGCGATCATACCGCCCATGGCCGTGCACGGCATCCTTGGCTTACCGGCAGCGCAGGGTGGGCATATTTTGCCGCCACTCACTATATGCTGGGCATCAGGCTTAGCTTGGATGGGTTGATTATTGATCCCTGCATACCAACTGACTGGGAAGGCTTTGATGTTGAAAGAAGATGGCGTGGTGCCAAATACAGAATCATTGTAAAAAATCCTGATCATGTCTCAAAAGGTGTTAAATCCATAATGCTCAATGGTAATAATGTAAAAGGTCCTATTCCGGCGCAGTCAAAAGGAAGTATCAACACTGTCGAGGTCGTAATGGGCTAAGCGAAAGGAGAACAAGATGATCAAATTTGGTACCGGAGGCTGGCGTGCATTAATTGGCGAGGAATTCACCAAGGCCAATGTTCAAATATTAACCCAGGCAATGGCTGAGCTTATGATAGAACAGCAATGTGCCCATAGAGGCTTTGTCATAGGCTATGACAGAAGGTTCCTATCAGATAAAGCAGCAAAATGGATGGCCGAGGTCTTAGCTGGAAACGGCATTCACGTTTTCTTTATTGAAAAGGTTGCACCTACGCCATTGGTGATGTTTACTGTTAATCGCTTAAATCTTTGTTATGGAGCGGCTGTGACCGCAAGCCATAACCCTGCGGATTATAATGGAATTAAAATATTCACTGCCGGTGGACGGGATGCTACTGAGGTTGTTACCCGTTTGATTGAAGAAAAGCTCTCGCTTTTAGCTTCAGAGAATATTAAAACAGTTGATTTTGAAAAGGGGAAGCAAGAGGGCTTGATTGAAGTGATTGACCCCTTTAATACCTATATTGACACCATTTTGGATATGATTGATGTGGAGGCCATAAAGAAGAGAAATCTCAAAATTCTTCTTGACCCTATGTTCGGTGTTTCCAAGACTTCCCTTTCCACGATACTGATAACGGCGCGATGCGAGGTGGACACCATTAATGATCGTCATGATACGCTCTTTGGTGGCCGACTGCCCTCACCAAACTCCAATACCCTCCAGCGTTTAAGAGACATGGTGCTGGAAAAGCATTATGACTTAGGCATTGGCACAGATGGCGATGCTGACCGTCTTGGCATCATCGATCATAACGGACGCTTTATCCATCCCAACGAAATTCTGGCCCTGCTTTATTATTACCTCCACAAGTATAAAGGCTGGATGGGCGGTATTGTTAGGAATGTAGCCACAACCCATCTATTGGACAAGATTGCTGAGGGCTTTGGAGAAGAATGCTACGAGGTTCCCGTAGGCTTTAAGCATATCAGCTCAAAGATGGAGGAGAAAAATGCCCTCATCGGTGGGGAAAGCAGCGGCGGCCTTACCATACGCGGCCATATCAGAGGAAAGGACGGCATTTTTGCAGCCAGCCTTTTAATCGAGCTTCTGAGCGTCACAGGAAAAAACCTGTCGGGATTGCTGGAAGAAATAAACCAACAGTACGGCTATTTCTTCATGAATGAATCTGATTTTGCGTTTAGCCGTGAAGACAAGCCTAGGCTAATGAAGAAGCTTTTTGAGGATAAAGAGCTTCCCACCTATGAGTATGAGATTGAAAAAGTCAGCTATCGGGACGGCATGAAAATTTACTTTAAGAACGGAGGCTGGATTATTGCCCGTTTCTCGGGCACCGAGCCCCTGTTGCGTATCTTTTCAGAGATGCCCACTCAGGCCGAAGCCGATGCCGTGGTCACCACTATGAAGGCTTTTCTGGGGGTCAGGTGAGTGTCTCCTTCTTTGCTTCCTCACTGAAAGGGTTGCATTTAAGTTGTGGGTTTGATAAACTATTAACAAAGAATTTCAGTTCTTATGAGGGTTGCCTGGTGAGAATTGATGGCTTAAATAAATGAATAGGATGTTCGTTCCTCTCGGAGAAGGTGATCTGATCTGTAAGGAAAGGCTATTGTCATACCGTTAGGTTATTCGGCTTTTCTTTTGAGGAGCCGTTTTTTTGTTAGGAGGTTATCATGAATTCAACACCCCTCGCCAATAGAAAGCACATCGCTGTTTTTGGAAATATGAACGCTGGAAAATCTTCGCTGGTTAACGCTTTAACCGGTCAAGCCATATCCATTGTCTCACCAGTTAAGGGCACAACCACCGACCCTGTTAAAAAGGCCATGGAGCTTGTTCCGTTTGGGCCGGTTGTCTTTATAGATACCGCCGGACTGGACGATGTGGGAGATTTAGGTAAGGCTCGGGCCGAAAGGAGCAAGGCCGTTTTAAAAGAGACGGATTTTGCGCTCTATGTCTTGGATGCGGAACAACCCAATGATAGGGCCCTCAAGGAGATGGTCTCCCTATTTAATGAATATTCAACACCCTACCTTCTCATCATCAACAAGATGGAGCTGGTGGAACTCGAAGTCTTGGAAGAACTCAGAAAGAAATATCCAGAGGCATTGACTGTTTCAGCTGTAATGGGCAACGGTATTGACGTACTGAGAGAAAAGCTGATAGAACAGCTTCAAAAAGAGGGGGAGGATGCCCCTTTGGTCGGTGACCTGCTTCCCCTAGGTGCGAAGGTCATTATGGTGGTGCCTGTTGACTCAGAGGCCCCCAAGGGTCGTCTGATACTGCCACAGGTTCAGGTTATCCGAGATTGTTTGGATCATGGCATAAAAAGCTATGTGGTTCGTGATGCCGAGCTGGCTTCTGCGCTTTTGGATATGCCCGATGCAGACTTAGTCATTACAGATTCACAGGCTTTTGCAAAGGTCAATGCCATTGTGCCTGGACACATCAAGTTGACAAGCTTCTCCATGCTTTTGGCACGTCAGAAAGGTAATTTCAATACGTTTTTAAAGGGTGTCGAGACTATCAATCACTTGACTGCTGATTCCCGTATTCTCATTGCGGAGGCTTGTACCCATAACCACACCCATGAAGATATAGGCCGTATTAAAATCCCGAGGCTTTTGAACAAATACACAGGGTACACCCTTCAGTATGACTTTTATACGGGACGTGATTTCCCCGAGAATCTAAAAGACTATCAGCTCGTCATACACTGTGGTGCCTGCATGATTAATAAAAAAGCGGTTACGTCCCGCCTTCTCGAATGCAAAAAAGCCGGTCTTCCCATTACGAATTATGGCATCCTTTTGGCCAAGGTGAATGGGATTTTGGATCGAACAGTGGAAGTTATGGTTAAATAGGATAATTGAAAATCGGAAATGGGCTTGATTTATTAAACTCAATTAGTTAAAATTAGTAAATAAACCAATTCGTTATAGTGTTGCTTTCTTTTATACCACGAGAAGGGGTATGAGTGTCGTATTTAGAGAGGGTAAAGTCCAAATTCAAGTCCAAATGTTGGGGGGATTTCAGGTCCTGATTAATGGGGTACCTGTCTTTAAACGTCTTGAGCGTTCCAAACAGGTGCTTAATTTATTGGCCTACCTATTAATCAGCCGGTTTGATGTGATCTCGCAGGAGCGCTTGATTGATGCCCTATGGCCTGACGAAAAAAGTGAGGACCCTGTCAATGCCTTAAAAAACCTTGTCTATAGACTGAGAAAAATCCTGTCCGAGCATGAGGCTTTAAAGGTCTGGGAATGTGTCATTATGAAAAATGGAACCTATGCTTGGAACACTCAGGTGGACTGTTCCATGGACTGCGAGGTAATGGAAGACCTCTGTAAGAACGCAAGCAACAGCCAACTGCCTATTGATCAGAGAATTCAACTTTATCAGGAGGCAATTTCCCTATATAAAGGGCGCTTTCTCCCCGATAATGCCAGTGAACAGTGGGTGGTTCCCTTATCCTCATATTACCAGACTCTCTATATGAGTTGTGTGCGAGGCGCTATCTCACTTTTAACCCTTCAGCACCGCTATGATGAGGTCTCAGCCATTTGTGAATCAGCCATTGCACAAGAGCCTTATGAAGAAATTCTTCATGAATGCTTGCTCAAAGCTTTAATCAATCTGGATAAAAAAAGTAAGGCCCTAGAGCATTATCATGTAATCTCTAATAAGTTCTATAAGGAGCTGGGCATTAAGCTTTGTGAATCTATCAGGGGTCTTTATAAAGACATAATAAGTGATTCAAACAAGAACGAAGCAGATCTCTCAACCATTAAGGATGATCTGTCGGAAGCTCAAGTAACCGGGGGTGCGTTTTTCTGTGAATATGAGATTTTTAAGCATTTCTACCGGTTGGAATCCAGATCAGCAGCAAGAGCAGGACAATCGGTTTTTATCTGCCTTATTACTCTAAGTAACACACTAAATACTGTGCAACAGAAAAATGCTCTCGTCAGTGCTATGAACAAGCTGAAGGAGATTATTGTTTCAAGCCTGCGCCGGGGGGACGTGGTTTCTCGGTTTTGCTCCTCCCAATATATTCTGATGCTCCCAACGACTACCTATGAAAATGGTGAGAGGGTGATAGAACGTATTCTATCTCGCTTCAGAAAGGAATACAAAACTTCTGCTTTGAGGGTCAGTGCCACATTGGAGCCCATTGTCTCCATTATGTGAAGTGATTACACAGAACATTATCATAGCGGACAGCCTAAATAGGCTGTTTTTTTTGTGCCTAACGAGGTTCTGGGACCCGTTTTTCCACTAAAAGGAATTCGTATTGGGATATGTGACAAACTTGTGACTAGCTGACAATTATAATGAATTGGAAGAAGGATGGGGTGACAAATTTGTACATTCGGGGAAATACTCTTAAACCCAGTAGCTTGGCCACTGCATTAGTGTCTGTTGATGAAATTTGTCCATCATCATTTAAAGGACGAATTTACCATCCTTCAACCGGTGACTATTCTGAATTTTCCTGTGCAGTGGACCTTTTAAACAAGCTTGAGGGAATCTATAATCGGTGGGATTTCCCCCAACACACCCATACCATAAGATCCTTTCATTCCATTAATACAAAAGCAAAATCAAATGAAGCGGAGGTTACAGGAATAATGGAAGATAGGGAACAGAGCTGGAAACTGAATGGAAAGGCAACTTTTATCCTAAAAGTTCTATATAGGCAGAACGCCACCTGGCAGGGGAATATACAGTGGGTTGAGGGCAATAAAACAAAGAATTTCAGGAGTGATCTTGAAATGCTCAAGCTCATGGATGATGCAGTGAGAATGTCCTATAAAAGCGAAGATGACACAGCAACGTGGGAGTGACAGGGACCAGCCTTCTGCGGTTGCTTGCTAACATGATTTCACCACACTTCCTCAAATTATGAAAATTCTCTATTAAAAAATTGCAAACTTATTTCACGGAAGTTATCGTCGTGTGACAAAGCTGTGACCGACAAAAAATAGAATATTCTCGAACAAGATAAAAAGGGAGAGGTGTCAACAATGAAATCAGGAAAGATAATCTCATTTATTCTTATGCTCACCATGCTCTTCACATCTAACAGCGCGGCGATATTTGCAACGCCAGTCCCATCATCGACGACATTGACCTTGGATTATAATAGTGAAGGCGGAACGGTCACAGCCTCACCGAGTGGATTAACTTTTAATAAGGATGTATTAATTTGCTCAACTGAAGAACACGAACATGGTGATGGGGCTAGTTGTGATCTATCCGTACTTGCTTGTGAAAGATATCACGCTCATGTTGAAGGAGATACAAGCGACGGTGGTTGCTATGATACCTGTGATATTACCGAACATAGCCATACAAGCGGAGCGGATGGCTGTTATAATGAGAACCCGACCTGTGGGGTCAATGCACATTCGCATGATGATGGTAATTGTAATATGGTAATATCGTGTGGTAAGGAAGAACACATCCACAAGTCATGGTTTGAGGGCGGCAATTGTAGCATATTTGGGATTATTGAAGACTGGATATGTGATAAGCCGGAGCATACACATGTGGGAACGTGCAAGACCTGTGATATAACACCTCACACACATATAGAGACCTGTTACAATACAGATCCAATATGTGGGATAAATGAACATACTCATACTATAGGTGCAGATGGGTGCATTAGCGAGGGCCCGGTGTGCGGAATTGAAGAGCATCTTGAACATACAGCAGCAGCAGGATGCTATACATGCAGCATAACTACACATACCCATGGCGATTCTTGTTACGATTGGCCGTCAGCCACCGTCACTGCAACAGCTAATACCGGATATTATATTCAAAGCCTATCAGGCACCGGAAATACCGAGTCTCTACCTGCTAAAGCAGACTCATATACGACGTCATCTTTTAAAATGGATAATAACCGGACTGTGTCAGTCGTATTTGTGAAGTTCCAGTACAATGTGAATGGCGCTTCCGATGATGAAAGTATGGGTAGTGTTACGGGAAGTAAAACTGTTGATTATGGTGCAGAAGCTACTTTAACGGCAGTGCCCAAGACAGGATACAGGTTTGTTCAATGGGATGATGAAGATACAAGTAATCCTCGAACCTTTACAAACATTCAATCGAATATTAGTCATACAGCAAAATTTATAGCCCTCTCTGAATATGCCATCATTACTAAAACGACCGGGACCGGTGTAGGAGCAGTATCTGTATCAGAAGGTCCCTATTACGAAGGAACGGATGTGACAATAACGGCCACAGCCCAGACTGGAAGCTATTTTGATGGATGGGTTGAACAATCCGGTGCGGCTAATCCCTATGTTGTGACCAAAATCAATGCAGATGTAACCTTAACTGCTGTATTCACGAAGTTCCAGTACAATGTGAATGGCGCTTCCGCTGATGAAAGTATGGGTAGTGTTACGGGGAGTGCAACTGTTGATTATGGTACAGAAGTTACTTTAACTGCAGTTCCTGAAAAGGGATACAGGTTCGTTCAATGGGATGATGAAAATACAATTAACCCTAGAACTATT
>JAEYPI010000129.1 GCA_023410885.1 Bacillota bacterium | reverse complement strand
GCCATCTGTGATTTGGATGTGTTTGAAAAGAAGCTGGAGAAGGCCAAGACCCTCCTTATCATAGGTGATAATGCGGGCGAGACCGTGTTTGATCGTGTCTTAATCAAACGCCTCTCCCATCTTAAAGTGACATACGCTGTCAGAAATTCTCCTACGCTTAACGACGCGACTGTCGCGGATGCCTATGCTTCCGGGCTAGGTGAATGTGCCACCGTCATGTCCTCGGGCTGTGATACCCCGGGTACCATACTCAAGGACAGCAGCAAGGCGTTTATGGAGATACTTCAAAAGGCAGATCTCATTATCAGCAAAGGCCAGGGAAATTTTGAAGCCCTTTCAGATGATGGAAAGAATATTTTTTATCTGTTAAAGGCCAAGTGCCCTGTTATTTCAAAGCAGTTCAATGTTCCCCTCCAGGAATATGTCTTTAAATACGGCGGCTGATGCACCTTTCCTTAACGCCCTGGAGGCGGTATGTCATTTGCCGGATATTTGTCCGGCATCTATGCCTGCACGGTTAGACCGTGGACGGAATGTTTTCTCATGGTATAATTAAAGGAGTACAATTCGGGGGAAAACCATGAGTCTACGATTTATCTATGGCCGAGCCGGTAGCGGAAAAACGCACCGCTGTCTTACAGAAATCAAAGAAAGAATTGAAAGTCAGGCCACCCATCCACTGGTCTTTTTGGTGCCTGAGCAATTCTCCTTTCAGGCCGAACGGGATTTGGTATCGGTTCTGGAGACGGGAGGTATTTTAAAGACCGAGGTTTTAAGCTTTCAGCGGTTAGCTTTTCGTATTTTTAATGAAGTAGGCGGGATTACTTACCCCCACATTCATTCGGCCGGTAAGTGCATGATTCTTTACCGTATTTTAGATAAAATGCGGAATTCCTTCAAGGTGTTCGCAAAATCCTCGGACAGAGAGGGCTTCGTCAATACCCTATCCACCCTTATCACCGAATTCAAACGCTATGGCGTTACCACCGAGCATCTTGAAAATGCAAGCCGGGAGCTTTCACTGAATAACCCCTTAAGGGACAAGCTCTTGGAGCTTAACCTTATCTATGCGGAATTTGAAAAGACCTTGTCTGAGAGGTATAGGGATTCTGATGATGATTTATCTCTGGCAGCTCAAAAGCTTGCATCCGCATCTCTTTATGATAATGCTGAAATCTGGATTGACAGCTTTACGAGCTTCACACCACAGGAATACAAGATTATCGGGGAGCTTTTGAAAAAAGCAAAGACCGTGACCGTCAGCTTTTGTACCGATGTTTTAAATGAGCAGGGCTCTGCCGGTGAAATGGATGTTTTTTCACCGGTCAAGAACGCATATAAAAAGCTTGTAAAGCTGGCCAAGGCTGCTAACATGGCCATTGAGCCACCCATTGCCCTTGATGGGGAGCCCTTAATCCGCTTTAAGGACAGTTCGGAGCTTGCCCATCTGGAAAGGAACTATAACGCCTATCCCTATCGAACCTATAAGGAAAAGACCCAGCAGCTCTCGCTGTTTTCCGCCAATAATCTCTTTTCCGAAATTGAAGCAACAGCTAGGGATATCATTCGTTTATGCCGTGACCAACAGATGCGATTCCGAGATATCGCCGTGGTGACAAGGAACCTTTCGGGCTATGAAAAGCTTATTGAGGTTATTTTTTCTGAATATAACATTCCTTGCTTCATCGATCGCAAGGTGCAAATTAACAACCATCCCTTGGTTCGGCTGATTCTGGCCATGCTGGATATCTTCAACGAAAATTGGTCCTATGAGGCTGTTTTTCGGTATCTCAAAACGGGTCTGACGGGAATTTCTCAGGATGACATTGATAAGCTTGAAAATTATGTTCTGGCCTGTGGTATCCGTGCAAGCCAATGGACGGGGGAAAAGGAATGGCGTATGAGCCCGGAGCTCATACCCGATGAAAGAAATCTCGAAGCTCAAAATAAAATGCTTGAAAGCATAAATGCCATTAGAGTGCGTGTTACAGAGCCTTTGCTGGCTTTCCGCAGAAGGGCCAAGGGCAGGAATACAGCCGAAGCATTCTGTGGGAGTCTCTATGATTTCCTTTGTACCCTTCATGTGCCCGAGACCATTGAGGGCTATATTGAAGGCTTCCGAGAAAAGGGAGAGCTGGTTCTGGCCAATGAATATTCCCAAGTATGGAATATTGTCATGGAGGTTTTCGACCAGACTGTAGAGGTCATGGGCGATGAAACCTATGGTCTGGAGCGCTTTAGCAAAATTCTGAAAATTGGTCTGGGAGAGTATAAGATCGGACTCATTCCCGCATCCTTGGATCAGGTGCTAGTGGGCAGCGTAGAGCGGTCAAAGAGTCATGAAATTAAAGCCATGTTCCTCTTGGGCGTCAATGATGGTGTATTCCCATCAGCCTCGGCAAAAGAGGGTATACTCTCGGACGCTGATCGTGGGGTTCTGAATCATATGGGGTTGGAGCTGGCCAGTGATACGAGAACACAGGCCTTTGACGAGCAGTTCCTTGTTTATCGAACCTTGACGACTGCGGGTCAGTATTTAAAAATCAGTTGGCCCATTGCAGACAGCGAGGGCAAGACCATGCGCCCGTCCACTATTATCTCGCGGCTGCGTAAGCTTTTTCCGGCCATCCATGAAACCAGTAACCTGCTTCCGGCTCAAACCACTGACCAGGTCATGGAATTGGTGGCGAGTGGGAAGCCGACTTTTAGACAGATGGTTTCAGCCTTGCGCCAAAAGGCTGACGGAAAAGAAATCCATCCCCTGTGGCCGGATGTGTATCAATGGTTTTCAGGACAGAAGGAATGGGTGCAAAGCTGCGAGGCAGCCCGAGGTTCCTTCCAATATAAAAATCTGGCTCAAAGGATTAATGGGGACAGAATGAGAGCCCTTTACGGGGATCCCCTTGTGTCCAGCGTTTCACGGCTTGAAAGGTATACGGCCTGCCCCTTCGCTTTTTATGTTCAATACGGGTTGGGAGCGAAGGAACGAAAGGTTTACCGCTTAAGCCCGCCCGATATTGGTACCTTTATGCATGCCGTCATTGAAAGGTTTTCTGACATCATCGCAAAAGGCGAGATGAGCTGGAGGAGCTTTGATCGGGAATGGTGTAATAACAAGGTTTCAGAAATTGTGGACGAAATGCTACAAAAAATGCAGGGAACGGGTATTGCCGCAAGCAAGCGCTACACGGCCTTGACGTCCAGGCTCAAGCGTGTAGTGGCCAGGTCAGTCTGGCTTATCGCAGAGCACATCCGCCGGAGTAGCTTTGATCCTATTGACTATGAGGTAGGGTTTGGGGATCGGGAAAAGTACCCACCCATTACCATTGAATTGGATTCAGGTCAGAAGGTGAATTTAACGGGAAGAATTGACAGGGTGGATGCGTTTAAAACCGAAGAAGGAAGCTATTTGCGTATTATTGACTATAAATCGGGTACCAAGGATTTTCGCTTGTCGGATGTTTTTTACGGCCTGCAGATTCAGCTAATAACCTATCTTGACGCTATCTGGGAAAGCGCTGGCAGGGTTTTGGAAAAATCCGTATACCCAGGTGGGATGCTCTATTTCAAAATAGATGACCCCATCATCAAAGGCAATACAAACCTTACAGAGGAAGAAATTGAAACGGCTATTATGAAACAGCTTAAAATGAAAGGACTGCTTCTGGCTGATGTAAAGCTGATTAAGGAGATGGATAAGGACATATCAGGCGCGTCCCTGATTATACCGGCCACTGTCAACAAGGGTGATGTGCTGGGCAAGAATACTTCGGGTGCGACGCTGGATCAGTTCCAGATCCTAAGAAAATATGTGCGCAAGCTGCTAAAGGATTTGTGCACCGAAATCATGAAGGGCAATGTGAACATTAAGCCTTATAAGAAGAAGAACAGTACCTCCTGCAAATATTGCAGCTTTCTTTCGGTCTGCCAGTTTGACACGACCATGAAGGAAAACGCCTATCGACTGCTTTATGACAAGGATAACGAGGAAGTCTGGAAACTAATGAACGAGGAGTAAGGAGTCGGTGGGACGGTTCTCTGACTCCAAAAAGGAAGGAGTCAGAGAACCGTCCCCCTGACTCTGGGAGATGGACATGGGAGATACCAAATGGACAAATGAACAATGGGAGGCCATTACCGAGAAGAATTGTAACCTGCTGGTTGCGGCTGCAGCCGGAGCGGGTAAAACCGCCGTGCTGGTAGAACGCATTATCAGAAAAATTACCGATGAGGAAAATCCCATTGATATAGATAGACTATTGATTGTTACATTTACGAACGCTGCAGCCACGGAGATGAGAGAGCGAATTGCCGAAGCCATTTCCGGTGTTCTGGAGAAAAATCCTGAGTCAAGGCTCATTCAAAGGCAGCTCGCTCTTCTGGGTAAGGCCAGCATCACTACTATTCACTCTTTTTGCATGGAAGTTATTCGGGGAAATTTTCAGAGCCTTGACATTGATCCCGGCTTTAGAATAGCCGACGAGACTGAAAGTACCTTAATGAAGATGGAAGCCCTCAATGATGTTTTTGAAGAGCAGTATGAGAGGGAGCATAACCAAGCTTTTTTCGAGCTATTAGAAAGCTATGGAGGGAACCGTGACGATCAAACCCTCATGGATATGGTGCTCAATCTCTATACCTTCATCCAGAGCAGTCCTTGGCCTGAGACTTGGCTTGAGGAAATGACTGAAAGTCTCAATGTCCCTGACAACACGGATTTTGGACAAACAACCTGGGGGAAGGTGTTGATGGCCTCTGTCAAACTTGAGCTTGAAGGCATCAAGGATTTGCTGACACGGGCAGTTGAATTAGTTAAAACCGGCCTTGGGTTGGAAAAATATCTTGCAGTCTATCATGAAGATTTGGTCAATATGGAGCGCTTATTAGAAGTTGTAAAAGGGGCTTCAGGAATTGAAGGAACATGGGATCTTCTGTTTAATTACCTTCAAAGCCTTGAATTCACAAGACTTCCCAATGCGGCTAAAGAGGTTGACAAGGAGAGACAGGAGCTCGTCAAAGCCATGCGTGATGATGTTAAGGCGCGGGCAAAAAAGCTGCGTGAGAAGCTTGTAACGGCTTCATCTCCTGAAATTGTAAGTGACTTAAAGCTGCTGTATCCCAAAATCAAGTGTCTGGCTGATTTAGTTCTCGATCTAGGAGCGAAATACGGGGAGAAGAAAAATCGAAAATCGGTGGTCGATTTTAATGACTTGGAGCACTTCTGTCTTAAAGTCCTTTCTGAGAAAGGGGAGGACGGAACCCTCAAGCCTTCCCCTGCAGCTCTCAGCTACAAGGAACGCTTCGCCGAGATATTGGTGGATGAGTACCAGGACAGTAATTTAGTTCAGGAAATTATGATCCATATGATCTCCAAGGCGGATACCGATAAACCCAATGTGTTCATGGTAGGGGATGTCAAACAGAGTATATACAGGTTTAGACAGGCACGGCCTGAGCTTTTCTTACATAAGTACAATACTTATTCGCCCCATAAGGGACAGGCTTTCCGTAAAATACTGCTCTTTAAGAACTTCAGAAGCCGCAAAGAGGTTGTGGATGCGGTAAACTTTATCTTTAAGCAGATCATGTCGGTCAATGTAGGGGAATTGGATTACACCGATGAGGAATCCTTGAATCCCGGAGCGATTTTCGCAGAGAATGACCGGGAGGACCAGCTGGTGGGGGGCGAGGCTGAGCTTCATCTCATTCACACCGGTTCTGGTTCCAAAGAGGATGATGAAGCCAGTCAGAACGAAGCTGGTGCAGCGCAGGATAATGAGGAGGAGCCGCAGGAGGAAGAAATACTGGACAATATCCAATGCGAGGCTCGTCTTGTTGCCCATCGGATTCATCAATTGCTCAAGCCCGATGAAAAGGGTCGTGACTTTGTTGTCTTTGACAAGAGTAAAAAGGAATATCGCAAGGTCCAGCTTCGGGATATTGTCATTCTCTTGAGAACGACCAGAAATTGGTCGGAGGTTTTTGTAGAGGAATTGGCTGTGATGGGTATACCCGCCTTTGCCGATACAGGAAGCGGATTTTTTAAAACGGTTGAGGTTCAGGTTGTGCTATCCCTTCTGCAATTGATTGATAATCCTTTGCAGGAT
>JAEYPI010000256.1 GCA_023410885.1 Bacillota bacterium | reverse complement strand
TGTCAATAATTCCTTCGCTTTAATTGAAGCATAGTAACAATGGGCTGAACACCGACATGTTTTCACAGAAATATGCGATAGTAAATCAGGGAAGGTAAGCCCATGAAACTAAACGTTCAAATAACTTATATCAAAAGGAACTCTGTACAAACGTCCTAGGCGTACAACGGGAAACGAGCTGTCAGTTGACCTACTCTTGCTATTATATCCTCTTTCTTACTTTCAAACCCTCCACTTAACGTCATATCAATGAGGGCTGCGATCTCTTTCATTTCATCTTCCTTCATGCCACGACTGGTAACGGCTGGGGTACCAATACGAATACCACTGGTGACGGTGGGACTTAATTGATCAAAGGGAATACCATTTTTGTTGACGGTGATCATTACATCATCCAGCATCAGCTGGGCCTGTTTACCTGTAACTCCCTTGTTGGTCAAATCGATGAGCATGAGATGGTTATCGGTTCCTCCCGAGACAATCTCAAAGCCCTTAGCCATAAGGGCCTCTGACAACGCCTTGGCATTTTTGGCCACTTGTTGCTGATAGCTCTTAAATTCTGAAGCAAGGGCTTCCTTAAAGCATACAGCCTTGGCAGCAATGACATGCATAAGGGGACCGCCCTGTATGCCGGGAAATACGGAACGATCAATGTCCTTAGCGTATTTTTCCTTACAGAGAATCATACCGCCCCGGGGTCCTCTCAAGGTTTTATGCGTAGTTGTAGTAACAAAATCAGCATAGGGTACCGGGCTTGGATGGACTCCCGCTGCCACAAGTCCTGCAATATGGGCCATATCGACCATAAGGTAAGCGCCCACCTCGTCACAAATTTCCTTGAAGGCCTTAAAGTCTATGATTCGAGAGTAGGCACTGGCTCCTGCAACAATCATTTTAGGCTTTACTTCCAATGCCGTTTTCCGTAAGGCATCATAGTCAATTCTCGCGTCTTTTTCACTGACGCAATAGGGAACGGGCTTGAAATACTTACCCGACATATTGAGCGCCATACCATGGCTCAAGTGTCCGCCATGGGCCAGATTCATGCCCATAAATACATCTCCGGGCTGCAATACGGCATAAAAAACTGCCATATTGGCCTGCGCTCCTGAATGGGGTTGTACATTAACATGCTCAGCACCAAAAAGCTCCTTTGCCCTATTAATAGCAAGAGTTTCAACCTCATCAACATGTTCACAGCCACCATAGTAACGTCGTCCTGGGTAGCCCTCGGCATATTTATTGGTTAAAGGGGTTCCTGCTGCTTCAAGAACCGCCTTGCTGACAAAGTTCTCTGATGCAATCAACTCAATCTTCCCAATCTGGCGGTTGATTTCCTGGCCAATGGCTTTGGCAACCTCCGGATCAACTTTTTCAATCTCTTTAAACTCAAGCATTATGAACTGTCCTCCCATGCTTCATACTATGGTAACGATTATAATGTTTTTTGAAAGAAGGTGTCAATAGAGGTACGTTTCTGAAGAAACGTACAACAAGCCTCGACCCGTTATAGAGATACGTTTCTGAAGAAACGTACAACAAGCCTCGACCCGTTATAGAGATACGTTTCTGAAGAAACGTACAACAAGCCTCGACCCGTAAGCTAAAGGTATAATCATCCCTGTGGGGCTTGCTGTGCTGCTTTTTCGTCATGTCGCTCGATTGAAGCGGCATCAATAAACATAAGCGTTGTCAGTCTTTGTGAAACTAATAGGATAATCACTTCAAGAAAGGCGGCAATAAAGAGCGACATTATTGGATTCTGTATATCTACTGCAAATAAGCTCAAAAGCCAGCCCACGCAAAGGGGCCACAGGCCGTTAAGAATGACTCTCTTTTTGCAACCCTTGGTTAAATCCAGCGTCTTTTTGAAATTTCGAAAAAGGCTCACATCAAATTCAATAATCAGAAGATCCTTAAAAATAAACACCGTATTTAAAGCAAGAATAACCAATGGCAGCGCCAGTGTCAGAATTGATAAAAACGGGACGATCATGGCCAGAATGCCCGTTGCTAAAACCAGTACCATAACAACAAAATAGAAAGCAATATAAAATAATATATTAAAGAGAAGGATCTTGGGTAACCTTTTGAAGAAGATGATCGTTTTTTGTGACCCCTTCATGGAAGGCTGAGTCAGACCATAAAAATAATTTGCCCCATAATATAGGCTGATAATAAAAGATAATGCTTTAATGATAAAGAAAACAAGCAGAACCATTACAAAAGAACTAATCATTTTTACATAAATATCAGAACTAATAAGGGTGATGTCGAAGTTCCTGGTCTCTAATTGTTCTATAAGCATTACATTGACTTGTTCAAAGGCAATGGTAAACTCCTGCATGTACGGTCTGGTAAAAACATAACCCCCAAAGAGAATGGCTAATTGTAAAATAAAAGCAATCTGAGCCACTAAAGGATTCTGTATATCATAAAACTTAATCGACTCTTTTAGATAAGCATAAACAGGTTTAATTCTGCATGTATTATTCGATGCGTTATCCATTTCTTCCTCCCCTGACAAGTCTGACTTCCTGAGACGACAAATAGCGCCACTGGCCAAGCTTTAAATCTCCCAATGAAAGCCTGCCCACCGCAGTCCGTTTAAGCCTCAGAACAGCATGGCCAACAGCCTCACACATTCGCTTGACCTGTCTGTTTCTTCCTTCATGAATGACTATTTTTAAAACCGTGCTTTTATCATTAATTTCAACGACCTCAACATCGGCCGGTGCAGTGGGTCTCCCATCAAGCTTGACGCCTCTTCGCAAGGTATGCAGCGCTTCATTGGACGGCATACCTAACACCTCGGCCATGTAGGTTTTCGTTGTCTCCTGCCCGGGATGGGTATTCCGATAGGCAAAATCCCCATCGTTAGTGAGAATAAGTAAACCCGTGGTGTCATAGTCCAACCGTCCTACAGGGTAAACGCGTTCATTAACACCTTCAATAAGGTCCAGAACCGTTTTACGACCCTCCGGATCAGATACTGTCGTTACATAACCTGAGGGCTTGTTGAGCATGATATAGAGATGCTGTTTCTCTTTTTTAATGGGCTTCCCATAAACCTCTACCCTATCTTTTTCTGATACAAGCACACCCATCTCGGTAATGGTCACACCGTTTACTTTCACTTTACCATTACGAATGAGCTCTTCGGCATGACGCCTTGACGCTACACCACATTGCGCCATGTATTTTTGCAATCGCATTTCTGTCGTTTTTTCTTCCATTTAATTACCGTCCATTCTTAAGGATTTATTATACCATAGTTTACCCTGGTTTACTATTTGCATTTATTGTTCCAATACATCCATTATGATAAAATACTTATAGTGCTTTTACAATGGAGTTGGTACTATAAAAAATCGTTTTAAGATCTTATTGTTGGGTGCTTTAACCCTAATTATCATACGCTATCATATTGAACTTGTCTCTCTATCGGAGGATGAAGTTGCTTTTAATCCAGTAGAAACAGGCTTAAGCATTGTGGTGACACCGACCCCGGAGGCGACCCCCTCTTCTCAAACAACACCTATCAGCCCTCCAGAAGAGGTTAATACGCAACCCTCTCAGAATTCCTATATAAACGAAGCATTGCCAAGTCAAACACCCTCTGGACAAGCAGCCCCTTCAGTAGAGGCAACCGACAAACCCAAGTCCTCACTCCCCGAAGGCTTTGTCTATTTATCCGAGGCTCTTCCCGATGCTAAATTTGATGTGCGCTATGCCACAGCCCATAACTTTACAGGCAAGGTGGTTGATGGTTATCTCTCGGATAATATCAGCGCCACGGGAAAAGCCGCAGAGGCCTTGCAAAAAGTGAGTGCCGATGTCCAGAAAAAGGGCTATGGCCTTTTAATTTATGATGCGTACAGGCCCAAGAGAGCGGTTGACTTTTTCATACAATGGAGTAATCAACCCGAAGACAACCTCACAAAGGATGAATTCTACCCTGATTTTGCGAAACAAGACCTCTTCAAGCTGGGCTATCTGGCCAAACGGTCGGCCCATTCAAAGGGCTCAACCATAGATCTCACCCTTTTTTATCTTAAAACAGGCGAGGTTGTAGACATGGGAAGCAACTATGATTTTCTGGGTCCCATCTCCAATCACGGGACCACCCTTATCACAGAGGAACAAACCCGAAACCGGAACATTCTGAAAGAGGCTATGACAGCCGCAGGCTTTAAAGCCCTCAGAACCGAATGGTGGCATTACCAGCTCATTAACGAGCCCTTCCCCGATACTTTTTTTGATTTTGTCATAGGGGACTAGCAAGTAGGTAGCAAGTAGGGGACGGTTCTTGACTTGCCAAAACAGGGCAAGTCAAGAACCGTCCCCTACTTGCGCTTGCTACGACCCTGCCACTTGGGATATAATAACGAGGATGTTCATTCACAATATGAGAATTATTTGGAGGTTTTTATAGATGAAGCTCGGTATTGTCGGCCTTCCCAATGTAGGAAAGAGCACGCTTTTTAACGCCATAACAAAAGCAGGCGCCGAGAGCGCCAATTACCCCTTCTGCACCATTGATCCCAATGTCGGAATTGTTGCGGTTCCTGATGAACGGCTTGATATTCTGGCCAAGATGTATAATCCTAAAAAAATTACCCCCACAGCCATAGAGTTTGTGGATATAGCAGGCCTTGTCAGAGGGGCCAGCAAGGGAGAAGGCCTCGGTAATAAGTTCTTGTCCCATATCCGCGAAGTGGATTCCATAGTTCATGTGGTACGCTGCTTTGATGACGGTAATATTGTTCATGTAGAAGGCTCTGTAGATCCAGCTCGGGATATCGAGACCATCAATCTGGAATTGGTGTTTTCCGATTTAGAAGCCGTTGATAAACGCATTGACAAAACCCGTAAGCAAATGAAATCAGGTGATAAGAAATATCAAATTGAGCTGGAGCTTTTGGAGAGCATTAAAGCCACTTTGGAAAAAGGTCTACCCGTTCGCTCCATGAGCTTTGCTGCTGATCAAATCGATTACGTAGATCAGCTCTTCCTATTAACCTGGAAACCTGTACTCTATTGCGCCAATGTTTCGGAGGACGGTATCTCGACGATTGAACAGAACCCCTATGTGGCAAAGGTAAGAGAGTTAGCAAAGACGGAAAATGCCGAGGTCATTGTTATTTGTGCCAAAATAGAAGAGGAAATTGCTCAGCTTGAGGACGAAGAAAAAGAGCTTTTCTTAAATGAACTGGGTCTTTCTGAATCCGGCCTTGATAAGCTTGTTAAGGCCAGCTATAAGCTTCTTGGCCTCATCAGCTATTTGACCGCCGGTGAGCCCGAAGTGCGAGCATGGACAATTGTAAAAGGGACGAAGGCTCCCCAGGCTGCCGGTAAAATCCACTCGGATTTTGAGCGTGGCTTCATTCGAGCAGAAATCGTGGCTTTTGATGACCTCATACGCTGCGGCACCTATGCTGCAGCCCGTGAACAGGGATTGGTTCGTTCCGAGGGCAAGGAATATGTCATGCATGATGGCGACGTGACCTTGTTCCGTTTTAATGTCTAAAAGGGTAAGCATTTAGAGATACTCAAAAAGCTTTTAATATTTTGTCATTCCCTAAAAACCCCCTCATCAAATCTTGATGAGGGGGTTTCATACGATCCTAACGATCCATTTTATACCGTTTGTTCTTATTTCTGCTTCTTATCCGAAAAAAGTTGATTCGAGTCCCCATTATAATGGCGCGTATGCGGGTTTTCTTCGAGATAGCACGCTTTTTCCTAGGCGATTCAAGCTCTTCTACTATAAATCGCGCCAGATTATGGGCCGCTTCCGGTAAGGTTTTAACATATTCGTTGGCCTCGATATTGGCCTTGTATCGCTCTAATATGTCAGTAGTTTCAATGGTGTCCATGATGCTGTTGAATAGCTTTTCATTATTGGCGTACCATCCCATTTGGTTATCCACGCAATAATCAATATTCCCCTTCTCATGAAGCGCAGCGCTATGGGTGAAAATAGTAGGCACCTTCTTGACCAGAACCTCAAGGGTTGTGGATGCGCCGCCTTTAGCAATAGCCAAATCAGAGATTTCCAAAAGCTCATGCATGTTATCCACAAAGCCCAGAACAGCCATGGGAACGTTTGAAGGGTGCTTAACCTTTAGGGTTGACAGCTCATCATAAAGCTCCTTGTTCTTCCCGCAGATAGCAATAATATTGAAAGAGAAATCGCTTTTGTAAAGATTTTTTACATATTCACTGGTGTCTCCAATTCCCTGCCCGCCCGATGTCGCTAAAAGTGTTTTTCGTGAGACATCAAGACCAAGCTCTGAAAGGATCTCTTCTCTGGTTCTGGTCACTTCTCTGAAAAACTTTTTGTTTAAGGGAAAGGACATGACCTTGGTCCTATTCTTGGGCTGTCCCTGCTTGGTTAGGTATTCCCAGGCCTCTTTAGTTGAGACAATGACATCGTCAATCCTTGGGTTAACCCACATATTATGGCCTCTTAAGGGATCGGTCATGTAGCTGAAAATTTTATAGGATAAATCATAGCGTTCTCTGGCGAACAACGCTACCGTACTACAGAAAAAATGAGTAGAAAAAACAATATCCGGATTATACCTAACAATATATTGAATGCCTTTTCGCACAAATTGCTGGTAAAAGATCCTCATCAGCGTGTTGGAACGTGTGAGATGATTTAAATTATCCAAGAGGGTATTGAGATTAGTGGTGAGCTCCGGTCGGCCCAATGCCCAATCCCAGAATCCTTTAATCATCTTGTCATCCCAGTTTGCACCTGATTCCTTGGCAAAATCAATGACATCAATCTGGTACTGGCCGGGATATAATTCTTCAATAGCATCTTTCACAGCAAGGGCAGGCATTCTATGCCCGCCGCCCGCTTCAATCATAGGTATTAATATTTTCTTCAAAAGATCAGCTCCAAAAATTCTGCTCATGCATCAAAGTGTTTTGCACTTTGCAGCACTATTCTCTGTTTTCGTTAAAAATAATGTTAACTGCTTTCATAGGAGAAACAGTGGAAATGGCATGCTTGTAAACCAACTGCTGCTTGCCTTCACTATCCAGCACTACGGTGAAATTATCAAAGCCTTTGACCATTCCCCTGAGCTGGAAACCATTTGTCAGGTACACAGTTACCGGAACATGCTCTTTTCTCACCTGATTCAAAAAGACATCCTGCAAATTAATGTTCTTATTCACGGTTATTTCCTCCTCATTAACACAAAACAAAATAAAATGAGATCATACCTTTCCATCATTTTACACAATTAGCCCTGAACATTCAAGGCATCCTCAAATATTTTTAACATTGCCCATGTGTTTAAATTACTGGTTTTCACCCATTTAAGACCCTCTGTCTTCCTGAACCAGGTCATTTGCTTCTTGGCTAAATGCCGTGTCGCCAATTTGATGCGCTCAACTGCTTCAGCCAATGTGCAATGCCCTTGAATAGCTGAAATAATTTCCTTATACCCAATTCCTTGGAGCGAAACCAGCTCGGGTGAATACTTTTTCAATAAGCCCTCAATTTCATTATAGAGCCCGGCTGCCAGCATTTTGTCTACACGTTGTTCTATGCGCTCATACAGGACATCTCGCTCCACATCCAGCCCAAAAATTTCAAAGTCATATTCCGGAGGCTCCCTTCGGGATTCCATCTGATGCTCCGATATGGGCTTTCCCGTTGTTTCAAAAACCTCCAGTGCTCTTATCACACGCTTGACGTTGTTAGGGTGAATGCTGGCAGCACTTTTCTCATCAACTTCCAGAAGGAGCCTATGTAAGACCTCCGGACCCTCTTCCTGGGCTATTTTCTGCATGCGATCCCTAAATTCCCAATGGGTTATGGTATCCGAAAACGTGATATTATAAACCAAGGCGTTGATATAAAGGCCGGTTCCCCCAGCAACTATTGGCACCTTATTTCGATTAAGTATTTGCCGAATCACCGTTTTAGCGCCTTGCTGAAACTGGGCAACGCTATATTCCTCATCGGGGGACACAATATCCATCATATGATGGGGAATACCTCTTTTTTCTTCCTCCGTTGGCTTAGCCGTACCAATATTCATTTCCCGGTAAATTTGCATGGAGTCGGCTGAAATAATCTCTCCACCAACCCGTAGCGCCAATTCGATGGCCAAATCCGTTTTTCCCGAGGCAGTAGGCCCCGCAATAACAATAACCTTATCCAACATAACATCCTTCATGCTTAAGCTTTATACAATACGCTTGAATCTTTTCTCGAATTCTCTTTTATGGGTGCTGATGATAACCGGTCTACCATGAACGCAGGTGTAGGGGTTTTCCATGGCACAGAGGGAGGCGACCAGCCCTCGGATTTCTTCCTTGGATAATGCTTTATTAGCCTTTAAAGCACCCTTACAGGACATCATATAAAGTGCCTCGTCGCTAATGCCGCTTTCATTGGCATTGGTCTGAATCCAGCGATCCAGAATCTCATGAAAATCAGTCTTATTAAAGCTGCTATCATAAAAATCAGGGATACTCCTCAATATAATGGTGTTAGGGCCAAAGGCTTCAAGGTCAAAGCCCAATTTCTGAAATGAACTCTGCTTTTCCATGACAAAGGCAAACTCCTTGGCATGGAGGGTGATGATAAAGGGCTCCATGATAACCTGAGAATAGCTTTCGTCCCTAAGCATCCTTTGTTTAAGCGTCTCATAGCGTATGCGCTCATGAGCGGCATGCTGGTCAATGATGTAGAGAGTATCGCCATTTTGCAGAAGAATATACGTATCAAAGGCCTGCCCCACAATGGAAGCCTCCAATAGATGCTGTAAGGATTGATCTTTTGTGACCGAAACGGCCTCATAGGAAGCAGCACTGAGTTCTTCCGCCCCAATATCAGGTTGAACCTTATCAGTACCGGGTTCGGCCTTAAAAAGAGCTGCCTCCTCAGAAATCATCGTTGCATTCTCATCAGTCGTTATAACGCTGTGGTGGGGTACACTTTCCACTGATAGTGGCTCAGTTGGAGGAGAAGGTCTCCATTCCGTTGCTGGTTGGATAGAAGAGGTCACTGGGTATGGTTTATGCTTCGGTTCAAATCCCTTTGTGCCATTCTCTATAGGCATTACAGGCCTATTCTGAACCGGTGTCTTTTTGGGTGCTTCAAACAAAGTCGTTTGAGTGGGTACTTCTTGGGGCTTAATGGTATACCCCGCCTGATGGGAAGTCGCCCCTTGCTGCTCCACCGTCGTTTTTTGAGGTTCAAAGCTTCTGTTAAGGGAGGTGCCCAGTAAGGTGTTTTTAACCCCATGATAAACCGTGCTGAAAACAAGGCCTTCATTGGCAAACCTCACTTCAAGCTTCTGAGGATGAACATTTACGTCAAAGCCCTCAGGAGAAGCCTTCAAAAGCAGCACACAAAACGGAAATTTATTTTGCATAAGCAGCGTTTTATAGGCTTCCTCTAAAGCACCTGTAACAATGCGGCTTTTAATGTAACGGCCGTTTAAAAAGAAGGATTGGCTGTTTCTTGTGCCCCGGGCAATTTCAGGCTTTCCCACGAAACCGGAAAGGGTAAGTCCCTCGCTCTCATAGTGAACAGGCAGCACTGACTTGGCTATTTCCTTGCCATAGATGCTATAAATGACACTAAGGAGCTCGTGATTGCCGGGAGTATGAAGCTGAACCTGATGGTTCTGGATAAATTTGAAGGCAATACCGGGATGAGCCAATGCTAACCGTTCCATGATATCGGACACATAGCCGGCCTCCGTCGTATCTTTTTTAAGGAATTTGTAGCGGGCAGGTGTGTTATAAAATAAGTTTTTGACAATAAAGGTGGTGCCATTGGGACTCCCGGTCTGGTTGGCCTCGGTCACTCTTCCACCCTCCATTTTAAGCACGGTGCCCGTGGGGGCCTCAGGTGTTTTTGTGGTCACTTCCAAATGGGAAACCGAAGCTATGGATGCCAGCGCTTCACCGCGGAAGCCCATGGTAGCCAGACCATCCAAATCCTCTATTCGTCTTATTTTACTGGTGGCATGGCGTTCAAAAGCGATTTCTACGTCGTCTGCATCCATACCCTTCCCATTATCGGTTATGCGAATATAGGAAACACCGCCATTCTTTATTTCAACGGTGATTTGGGTAGCCCCTGCATCGATGGCGTTTTCCACCATCTCCTTAACCACTGAGGCCGGACGTTCTATAACTTCACCGGCTGCTATTTGATTGGCTGTTTTTTCATCCAAGATGACGATTTGGCTCATGGAGTGTCCTCTCTTATGTAAGTTCCTTGGTTTACTTTAGCTTCTGCTGGAGGCTATAGAGCTTATTAAGCGCGTCAAGAGGGGTTAGCAGCGAAGGATCAAGCATGCGAAGCTCATCCAAAACCTCATGCTCTGTCTTGGTGAGGGCGCTGGATGCAAAAAGATCCAACTGCCCGTCCACAGGCTTGGCCTTGCGCTTATTGTGAGCTTGAATAATATCCGC
>JAEYPI010000069.1 GCA_023410885.1 Bacillota bacterium | reverse complement strand
GTCCAATGCCTTAGCAACAAGAATATATGTAAAGCAGCTGAATAAGAAAGTGCAAAATATATTGATACATAAAGCGGAACCCATTTCGGCACTTATGGCTATGTTTGATGGCCAGTACCCGGTCACTTTTTTATCAAAAGCCTGGGATTACCTTCTAAAAGCACATACCCATGATTCTATCAATGGTGTTACACAGGACAAGACCGTTGAAGATAATATGTACAGGTTAAATCAAGCCTATGAAATCAGTAATGTTGTATATGAAAAGGGACTATCCGATTTGATGCTGTGTATGAATCTTACTTCATATAAGGCAGAAGATTTACTCCTTACAGCGATTAATATGCTGCCATTGCCCACAAGCGATGTTATCAAAGTTTGTGTTGATATTCCGAGAGAGTATAATGCATGGGATTTTAAAGTTTTTGATGAGCCGGGACACGAAGTAGAAATTCAAAATATAACCAAGCAAGAAAAGGTTTCACCTGTTAATGATCTCCATTCAAGACCATGGCCGTTCTATGTGGATAGACATACCTTCTATCTGGATACAGGGGTTATTCCGGCATGCGGGTATAAAGTGTTCAGGGTAGTTCCCACCAACACATTCAAAAGGGATGTTGAAGGTTATCCTCAATATATGAGAATGACAGATGGACAATGTATTTCGAAAGCACATAATGTGCTGGAAAATGATTTTTTAAAGGTTGAAGTGGCAAGTAACGGTACTCTTAAAATTGAAGATAAGCAATGGGGGAAGGTATATGAAAATCTTCACTATTTTGAGGATGCAGGAGAAGTCGGGGATTACTGGATATCAGTCCCACCGTATAAGAATCAAACCTATACAAGCCAAGGGCTTCAAGCAAATATATGGTGCGAAGATAATGGAAAGCTGTCTGCAACCCTTGGAATTAAAATGAACATGGAAATCCCTAAATACGGCTTCCGTCCGGAGAACTTTTTTAATTCAGAGAGTAAACGAAGTGACGAAAAGACCCAAATGACAATTACCACCTACATATCCCTTAAAAAGGGCTCGAAAAAACTTGAAGTTAAGCTTCTGGTTGACAATACTGCAGAGGATCATAGGCTGAGAGTTATGTATCCAACAGGAATTCAGTCTGAATATTCTTATGCAGCGGGCCATTTTACCGTTGACAAGCGGCCGGTTCTTCCTAAAGAGGGAGAAAATGAACTCTATTATCCTGAAATGCAGACGCTGCCGCAGCAATATTTTGTGGATGTGAGTGATGATGCACAGGGAATTGCTTTTGTTAACAACAGTTTAACAGAATTCGAACTAAAGAATGATGGATATGGAACGCTTGCATTAACATTATTCCGAAGCGTGAGAAACATTATATGCACAGAAACACGTGCTCCCGGAAGATTTCCTGATCAGAAAGGCGGACAGTGCCTGGGGACAAGGGAGTATGAGTACGCCATTTACCCTCATACAGGAAATTGGGAGAAGGGGAATGTCTATAGAGAAGCCAGACAGTTTAATGTGCCGGTTACAGTGATGCAAGTAACCGCACATAATAAGGGTACTTTACCTTCAGGTATAGGACTCTTTGAAGTACAGCCAGAAAATCTGATTTTGTCAGCTTTCAAAAAAGCAGAGGAAAGGGATAGCTTTATTATTCGGCTGTTCAATCCTACTGATAAAAAATTAGAAGGCAATTTGAAGTTGTATAAGAAAATACAGGAGGCTTATAGCGTGAGCCTGAATGAAGAAAGGGAAACGCAAGTTGAAATTAATAATGCTCAAGAGATAAACATAAGCGTTCCCAGCAACAAAATAATAACTTTAGAGCTTGTGTTTTGAAAGTTTTTTCATTGAAATGATGTAAATTTAAAAGAATTTAATGGAAGGTAACTAGAAATAATGGCGAAAAGAAAGGTTCATATCGTTACATACACCCATTGGGATAGAGAATTCAGGTGGGAATTCGAAAGAACGAGAATGAAACTGGTGGATTGCTTCGACAAGCTGCTTGTTATAATGCAGGAGAAGCCCGAGTTTAGATCGTTCCTGGTGGATGGTCAGCTTACCATGATTGAGGATTATCTTGAGATACGTCCTGAGAATAGGGAGAAGATAGAAAACCTAGTGAAGGCAGGACGAATGGAGATAGGTCCATGGTATACCCTTGCAGACTGCGCGCCTATTCAAGGAGAGTCTGTTGTAAGAAACCTCCAATATGGTATTAAGAGGTCAAAAGCTTATGGTGATGTATTAAAGTGTGGCTATAATGTTTTTTCCTTTGGACAAATAGGACAGCTTCCTCAGATTTATGCAAATTTTGGTATAGATACAATACTATTCTATAAACATATGGACCCCAAGAAATCTAAATACCATGAATTCATTTGGGAAGCACCTGATGGAACAAGAGCGCTTGCTTCAAGGCTTGGTAAGGAAGCCCGATGGAACTTCTTTTTTGCAGGTCATATTCCAATTGTTTATGATAAGGATGCCTGGGATAAGGATTGGCAGTATAAATGGGGAGAACTCGGCAAGGTGTTCCACACCGCGGATCCAGAAGGCCATGGTTGGTTCTATGAAATAGTAGATCCTGAAACCTCCTTCCACAAAGAGAATATCCGAAAGGGAATGGATAGAGCATTAAAAACTGTGGAAGGAACTGCTGCACCAGAATCGGTATTGCTTTTCGAGGGAACGGATTTTACTGAGGCCCATCCCTTGACACCTGAAATTATTAAAGAAATCCAAACTCAATATGCTGATGAACTGGAGGTTGTACATAGCACCCTGTCAGATTATTTAAGTGACTTAAAAGAGATTTTAAAAGATAGAAAAGATTTGGATGTGGTTTCGGGACCCATGAGAGACGGTCCTGTTGGCGCTATACATACCGATGTATTCTCAATCCATCCTGAAATAATGATAGAAAACAGTCATGCGGAGAACAGAATATTGAGATATGCTGAACCGCTATCAGCAGTTGCATGGAAATATGGCATAGAGCAGTATCCTACAACTTATCTTGAAAAGATATGGAAGCTCATGTTCCAAAGTCATGCCCATGACTCCATGCATGGACTTGGTCCGGTAACCCTTGGAGAAGGTGAAGTGGCCAGATTAAAACAAGCCGATGTCATTGCACAGGGATTAGAAAGGATCGGACTACAGAATATCACCAAAGAAATTGATACAAGTAAGCAGGAAGGAACTGAATACTTCCTTGCAGTTCATAACCCCTCTTCTTTTGAAAGAAGTGAGGTTGTGGAAGCTTATATTGATGTGCCAAAGGATGTAAGACTTAACTACCTGATTATTGAAGATATGAACGGAAATACGGTACAGGTACAGGAAGTCGATAGAAAGGAAACCAGAGCAGGAATTTATCACCCGAGAAGCAGAAACATGCCTTTTTATTGTACAAAAGTACATGTATTTTTTGCGGCTGATGCCATACCTCCTCTGGGATATAAAACCTTCAAAATCAAATGGACTCAGAAAAATGAATATCCCTATCCCCATGAAGATTGGGATGCACCCAGAATTCCTGCAGAAAATATGTTATCGGGCTTAAATCAGGCAGAAAATGAATTTATCAGATTGAAAATCAATTCGGATGGAACAATCAATATTACTGATAAAAAATCAGGTAAAGCCTATAACGGGCTCAATTATTTCATGGATATGGGCGACAAGGGTAATATGTGGATGTATGATGCACCTGGAAATGACAAAATCATTACCAGTGAAAGCGCCAAAGCAAAGGTTGCGGTTATTATACAAGGCCCGCTTGTGGTCAAGTTTGAAATCCAGCTTAGCCTGTCACTTCCCGCAGAATATGACTTTGGAAAACAAATGCGTTCAG
>JAEYPI010000251.1 GCA_023410885.1 Bacillota bacterium | reverse complement strand
GAGGAGCACAAATCCCGAGATGTTCAAATCAAGGACATCCTCATTAAATCAGCGGAAAGGGTAGTGGCACTTGGTGATACCGTTTTAGATTTTACCGCCAAGGAATATGACCTTTTATTCTTTTTATCTTCCAACAAAAATATGGTGTTTAATCGAGATCAGCTTCTCACCGCTGTCTGGGGTGAAAATTATTTTGGTGATGGCCGCTCTGTGGACGATTTAGTAAAGCGCATCCGCAAAAAGCTGATAGCAGCGGGTTCTAAGCTGGAGATTACAACCGTCTGGGGATATGGTTACAAGATTAACGTTTAATGGGCTAATAGAAGTGAGAGAGTAGCGGAGGGGTATCCTATTGAAAGGCAGCATAACAAAGAAGCTGGTCATGACCTATTCAGCTGTATTGAGCGTTTTTCTCATCATAACGGTATTACTCCTGAATATTACCGCCAGAAGCTATTTGGAGAAAATAATTGTCAAAAATCTAGAAACAGAGTCAGCCATAATTGAAGAGCTTTATCGAGAACGGGTAACGATCTCCCTTAGGAAAAGCGAGCGCTATGAAGTAAAAGAAATGAGACGGCTTATAAGAACCTGGTTCTCCGATATTGAAAAGCTGGCCAATATAGGCTTTGCATCCCATTTTGCCCTAGTAATCAGGACTGATGATACACGATTTGGCATATTCACGCCCGGAGAGAGTGAAATCGAGGTTGATTTTCGTGCCATAAGCCCCGAGAATCTTCAGACAAAGCTCCAGAGCCAACCTTATTTCTTCCGGATTACAGGGAAGGAGACGCCCTATTTCGCTATGTCACGGCCATTATCCGTGGATAATGTTGAATCCGATTCGCTAAAAGGATGGATTATTGCTTATACACCAGTTCATGAGCTCACTCGACTAATGCGTGACATGAATTTTAAGGCAGCTTATGCTGTGGGTATTGCGCTTTTAGTTGCCGTCTTTCTTTCCTATTATCTCTCCAGAAATATTTCAAGCCCCATCAAGACCTTAAAAAAGCATGCGGAGAGCATCGCTTCACGTCATTTTAACGCCCGTGTTGATATAAAAACCGGTGATGAGATTGAAAGTTTGGGGCAAGCTATGAATAAAATTGCGGGAGATTTAAACGATTATGATTTATCTCAAAAGCGCTTTCTGCAAAATGTGACCCATGAACTCAAAACGCCGATCATGTCCATTACGGGCTATGCTGAAGGGCTTCGGGATGGGGTCGTGGAAAACAACGAGAAGGCTTTGAACATCATAATCGGAGAATGTGGACGCCTCCATCGCTTGGTTAATGAGGTGCTTTATCTTTCTAAGCTTGAGACAGTTGAGGAATTTTATTCATTTAAGCAAGAAATGTTAAAGGAAGTTCTGGAGGAAGCACGGGATAAAATGCAAAGTATCACCCTCGCGGCGGGGGTGGAATTAAGCTTAATCATGGATCAGGATTATGGGCTTAATATGGATCGGGATAAGCTGATGCAGGCCTTTATCAATTTGTTGTCCAATGGGGTGCGCTATGCAAAAAGTAAGATTGTCATTGAAACTAAAAAAGCAGCGCAGGGGGTTAGCATTGAGGTGAGGGATGATGGTCCCGGCATGGATGAAGCCGAGCTGAAACAGGTGTTTGATCGTTTCTATAAAGGTCGGAAGGGCAGTACAGGCTTGGGCATGACTATCACAAAAGCGATTGTGGAAAAACATCTTGGCAGCATAACCGCATCCAATCATCCAGAGGGGGGCGCACTTTTCACCCTGATACTGCCCGTAATTGACTAGGACGTTTGCCTGACAGGAAGGCTATGCCAATTAACGGTAACATGATACAATAAGAGTGATGAACACTCGGGAGGGATAAGATGACAGAATCCAATTCAAAGCAGGATATTACGATGGTCAATGCACAGGAGCTTGTTATGATGGCTGTTAAAGCCAAAGATAATGCCTATGTACCCTACTCGGGATTTCATGTGGGTGCTGCCTTGCTTGCCGACAACGGGCAAATATATACGGGCTGTAATATCGAAAATGCGTCCTACGGCGCTACCATTTGTGCCGAAAGAACGGCTATTACAAAAGCGGTATCCGAGGGAGCAGGAAGAATCTTAGCCTTAGCTGTTTCCAGCGACAGTGACAAGCCAACCATGCCCTGTGGTATCTGCCGGCAGTTCATCAATGAATTTTGTACATCCGATATGCCGCTTTATTTAAGCGATTATCAAGGCCAATATAAAGCCTATACCTTTGATGAAATTCTCCCTCATTCATTTAAGCGAAGCGATTTTTTAAAATAATGATCGACAGCCTTGAATAAAGGCAGGCGGGAATAGAGACCATAAAGGACCAAAAACCAAGGAGTGTAATGAAAAAACTATGGCATTTAAATCAGGATTTGTAACTATAATCGGAAGACCCAATGTCGGAAAATCAACCCTTTTAAACCTGCTGACAGGTGAAAAGATCGCCATTATGTCAAGCAAACCCCAGACGACCCGCCATACCATACGCACGGTCGTTACCACTGAGGACTACCAAATGGTTTTTGTGGATACACCCGGCATTCATAAGCCCAAGAATAAGCTGGGTGAGTATATGATGCAAGAGGCCTTTGGTACCTTGGACGATGTGGATGTGGTTGTCTATCTGGTGGATGCCACCGATAAAGCCATTGGACCTGGGGACTCCTTAATTATTGAGGAGCTTGGCAAACGCGGGGTTCCGGCCCTTCTCTTAATCAATAAAATTGACTTAATTGAAAAACAGAATCTGCTTCCCCTCATTGCGCAGTACAGCCAAGCCTATGAGTTTGAAGAGATTATTCCTATCAGCGCCATTAAAAGCAATACCTCAAAGCTTGTTTTGGAAGCCATTGAAAAGCTCCTGCCCGAAGGAGAAAAATTCTATCCGGACGATATGCTGACCGACCAGCCCGAAAAGGTCCTCGCTCAGGAAATGATTCGTGAGAAGCTGTTGAACCTTTTGAGTGATGAGGTTCCCCATGGTATTGGTGTCGAAATTATTCGGTTTAAAGAGCTCCGTAACAAAAATATTCTTGAAATTGACGCTAATATCTACTGTGAGAAGGAATCCCATAAGGGCATTATTATCGGTAAAGACGGCGCTATGCTTAAAAAAGTCGGCATGCTGGCGCGGCAGGATATGGAGCGCCTCTTTGATACCAAGGTCTTTTTAAAGCTCTGGGTTAAGGTTAAGGACGATTGGCGGAACAGTGATTTTATGCTCAATGAACTCGGATACAAGTCTAAGGAATAGCAGGGCTTATTATACATGGCAGTATTAAAGACAAAAGGCTTTGTGGTAAAGGAAGTTCCTTATAACGATACCGACAAGATGCTTACGCTCCTTACATCGGATTTTGGCAAGATCACCGTATCTGCCAAAAATGCCAGAAGGAACGGCAGTCGCACCTCCTATGGGACACAGGTCTTTACTTATGGTGAATATGTCCTTTTTAGGGGCAAGGGCGGCTTTTCACTGAATAGCTGTGATGTGCTGACCCAATATTATGATTTAGCTTCAGATATGACGCGCTTCACCCATGCCGCCCACATGCTGGATATGGCAAGCGATGCCGCCCAGGATACTGCTTTGTCAGCCCAGGTGCTCAATTTACTGCTCTATGGCCTTCAAGCCCTCAGGAAAGGGCGAGATCCCCTTTTAGTCTCATCAGCTTTTGCCTTAAAGCTCATGCAAATAACAGGATATCCGCCCCATATCACAAGCTGTGCCGCTTGCGATACCCAGGACATCGAAGAGATTTCTTTTAGTTTTAAACAATGTGGTTTTATTTGCGAGGCCTGTGCAAGGCTGGAAACAGACATCCTCCGGATTGATATCGGTACCGCAAAAGCCATCTTGCATGTTTTATGTGCCGAAAACGGTGGAATATTTAATTTTGAATTATCAAAGAATACTTTGGAAACCTTTTCAAATCTGGCTTTTAGATACATAGGAGAGCGGCTGGATAAGACTTATAAAAAGCTGGATTTTTTAAAAGAGTTTGAGATTCAGTAGTTTTATTTCATTTGAGAAAGGGTTTTGAATAATGAAGAAGCACCTTTTTAGTTCCGGTGAGGTAATGTACCAAAAAAATGAAAAGCAATTACCTGAAGGGCTTTTCTTGGGTACGGAGCTGGAATATGATGAAGTTACTCCCGATACACATTTCTTATGCCAAGGCACTCTCAACGATCAAGCCATTAAGATCCGTTTTTTACTCGCAGATGACGAGTTTGAGAGCATTAAAAATCGCTTTATGATTAAGATTCTCATGCAATCGGATATCTTGCTGGCCAAGTGGAAGAATTATGAAATCATCGCATAGAATTTAAAGAATGCCTATACCTTTAATGAGGAGACTGAACAGTGGATATTCAAAAGCTTAAACAGCTTCTCTCGCGAGAAGAGGGTGAAAAGCTGGATTTTAAAGCGGAGTTAAATCTTTCGACTGAAAGCGATAAAAAAGAGTTGGTCAAGGATGTAACGGCCATGGCCAATAGCCGTGGCGGAAGAGGTCATATCCTCTATGGTGTTGAGGATAAAACAAAGCGCATTATAGGTATTGATTCTGATCAGTTTAAAGAGGAACAAATTCAGCAGATTATCTATAATCGGACGGACCCCCCCGTTCCTGTGTGCCTTGATTTGGTGCCAATAGAGGATAAAGTCATTGCCGTTCTCTCCATATTTAGAAGCAGACATGCCCCTCATCAAATCATTCAATCGGGGGCTTTTTATGTTAGACGTGGGTCTACTACTGATTTTGCCCGACGTTCAGAATTGGCTTCCATGATGCAGGAAAATGGGCTTTTAAGCTTTGAGACAGTGGTTGTCAGAAATGCCCCTATTGAAGCGCTGGACTTTGCACGCATTAACTATTTCTTTAAAAGCATGTCTGTGGCCTCGGATGAACCGCAAGCTATTTTGATGGAGGCCTTTGGCTTTATCAGCAGCAGAGATGGCGGAGGTTTTTCACCCACCATGGGCGGGCTTTTGTTGTTCGGCAAAAACCCTCAGGTTTACCTTCCCCAGTGTTATGTCAGTGTGACCTATGGGCATGAAACCGAAATCATCACAGGCAATATATTTGCCATGCTGGATCAGACATCAGCCAGGATCAGTAGCCTTATCTCACAGGATTATCCCATGGAAGCCTTTGAGGAGGCCTTGGCCAATGCCCTTGTTCATCGGGATTATTGTGATCTTTCTCGGGGTGTCCAAATTACACTGACTGAAAAGACCATTGAGATTACTAATCCCGGTGCTGTAACCGTGGGAAGTAAAATGGTCCTTCATCTTAAAGAGAGCTTTCCTGAAAGACGTAATGCATGGCTTTACCAGCGTTTTATTTCCATTGATGAAAGAAGGCGTTTTCTTAAATCCGGGGTGGGTATGAATAGAATCAGAAAAGCCTTTGAAACAATCGGTAAGGTTAAATTCGTCAACCTTGGTAAACAGAACAGTTTTATGGTTGTACTACCAAGACCCGGCAAGTGACTTCCTCTTTGTCGTTCACTGACACCAGTCGTTAATGAGACCATAAGGTTAAATGAATAGGAGGTATAGCCCATGCTTTTATCCTGTGAGATCACCGATCGTATTGATGATGTCTTTGAAAAAGCTGTGCAAGAAGGGCGGAGAAGTCTTTATGAATTTGAGGTATATGCACTCTTAGAAGCCCTTTCATTGAGCGTTCCAAAATATCTTTATGTCCGAGATATCAATGACATTGATGGTAAAATGCTGAAAAAATTTCAATCGGGCGTCGTTATTAAAATTGTATCCAGGGACATTGCCCACAAGGCTAAAATAGGGGGCGTTCGCCGCATCACCAATATGGACCCCTTATTTATCAGGTTTGTGATGTCGAACATGAAAGAGGAGGTACTTTCTCATTTTCCGGCTGATAACCTGCCAAGCATCGACGGTTTTTTGATCGCCGAGCTCATCCCTTTTACCATGTCCCTGGGTAATGAGATTCTGATTGGTGTTAAAGAGGATTCTTCCTTTGGTCCAGTCATTACCCTCTCTAAAGGCGGAGATGATGCCGAGTTCTTTTCGCGCTATTATGACCCCGCCAATCTGTTCTTGGCCCCCGTTGAATATGAGGAGATTTTAAAGATCGTCACATCTTTAAAAATCAGGCATAAGTATGAAGCGCAAGGCCATCATGACTATATGTCGCTCATGACTAAAGCTTTGCAGCAAATCAGTAAATTGGCCTATCAATATTCCTTCATGGCAAAGCGCCAGCCAAAGTACATCATTAAATCCATGGATATCAATCCCTTCGTCTTTTCAGAGAATGGTGAATTTATTGCAGTGGATGGCTTTACCGAGTTCTGCACCCTTGAAGAGAGTGGCCTGACCCCTGCAGAGCCCCAAATGGAGGGCCTTAAAGCCTTCTTCGATCCCAAGGGCATTGTTGTGGCAGGTGTTTCCTCCGAAGCTCAAAAATATAGCTTGGCTCGGAACATTGTCCAGCTATTGGCCGATCTAGGCCGTAAAGATATTTATTGCACCAATCCCAAGGGCGGAGAAACAATCATTAATGGCCGGACCTACCCCTTATACAAGAATTTAAGTGAAATTCCATTTACATATGACTTAGTGGTATGGGCAGCTCCTGCTCAATATACGCTGGAATTTATCAAAACCATACCTGATCATAAAGCGGTGGTCCTGATTTCAGGTATTTCTGCACAAATTAAATACAGTGAATTTGTCGCTGAGATTAGAAAGCATAAGGAAAGAGGCTTGCGCTTTGTAGGTCCCAATTGCATGGGTGTGTTCTTTGCTCCCGATGCCCATCATGCAGGCGTTAATACTTTATTTATCGGCGAGGAGCGGTTGAAGCTAGGGTATAACGAGCGCAGCAATACGGCTTTGTTTACGCAAAGCGGCGCCATGGCCATCACCAGTATTGAAAGAGCCCAAAACTCACCCATATATAAGGCAATCGTCAGCTTTGGCAACAAATCCGATGTCAATATTCCCGATCTTATACGTTACTTTCTGACGGTGCCTTCGGTAGAGGTCCTGGCTATGTACATAGAAGGTATGGGTGAAGGTGAGGGGCGTGGTTTGTTTGAGATGGCCCGTAACTCGGATAAGCCAATCTTGGTCTATAAGGCAGGGCGTACCGAGGCCGGTGCTAAGGCAGCCGCCAGCCATACGGCTGCCATGTCCGGCAGCTATGATACCTTCAGTGCGGCCTGTGCCCAGGCCGGAGTAGTACTTTTGGAAGAGCTTCAGGACTTTTATAACTGCATGAAAGCTTTTTCCATGCTTTCCTCCAAGCTTCCCAAGGGCAAGCATGTAGCCGGTATTGTCAATGCGGGTCTTGATGCCACCATGGGAGCGGATACCTTGAGCTTTCTGGAACAGGCCGTTCTGTCACCGGCTACCCGCGAGCGATTAAGCCAGATTAACACTCATGGTCTAGTGGATGTTGATATGTCCTTCCTGGATGTGACCCCCATGACCGATGATCGCATGTTTGCTGACTTTGTGGATGCGGTGCTGGAAGATGACGGTGTGGATTGTGTTTTTGTGGCGATCGTTCCCCATGTTGAGAATGTGACCACCACTGATGAAGATTGCAGAAAACCGGAAGCTATTGCCTCGCGGTTGATTGAGATATCAAAGAAGCATGGTAAGCCTCTTGTGGTGTCTATTAATTCAGGTAATCACTATCAAGGGCTAGTGGCCTATTTGGAAGAGAACGGAATGCCGGTCTTCCCTGACATCCGCTCAGCCATAAGCGCCTTGGATCGATTTGTCTCCTATCATGTTATGAAGCATTTAAAATAGCTGTAAAGTAGAGGTGTATGCCATAGGCACACACCTCTACTTACGGGTCTAGTCTTGTGGTGCGCAAGCGCACCTCTACTTTAGGGTCAAGTCTTGTGGTGCGCAAGCGCACCTCTACTTTTTATCTTTTTTATCTTCTTGAGGCTTAACTTTTTTTGCCATGATCTCATCTAAAATTCTCTTTGCGGCAATCCGGCTGGCATTGGCTTCCAAAGATAATTTTAAGGCCAGCAGGCTCAATCGCTTCTCTATGTCCGCTTCTGGAGGTTCATCTTCTATTTTTTCAATGGCCTCTCGAACTTTCTCGGCCGTTACATGCAGGGCTTCATCCTCAATGGCATTGAATTGATCAAATAGGATATGGATGGGCTTATCCGAGGTTTCGAGGGCGATTAGCTTGGTAATATCCGAAAGTGATAGCACCTGTTTAAGATTCAGCACAGCCATCATATGCGCCAAGTGTTCCCGGGTATATTTTTTTTGAACAGGGCGAGGAATGACCTCGTTTTTCACATAGTTGTTAATCATGGCTGGTGTTATCAGCTTTTCCTCGGCGGATGATGAAAAAATGGTCATTTGCCTTTCTATATAGGTTATGACTTGATCCATATAAAGGTCAATATCGGGCAGTGCATCCCAGTTCGGCGCTTTATATTGCTCCAACTCATCCACCCATTTTAAAAGGGCATTTTGCAAATCCTGCATAATCTATTCTCCTTTTTCAGGTAATCATTTCCTGCAAACCTCAAGGTTCTGATGAGCAAACGACTCATTAGAAATTATAACGTAAAGGAAAAAACTGTTCAATGTAATTATTAAAATTGTTGACATAATAATATATATATTATAACATAGTAATGAAAACTAGATGCATTAGTTTAAAAAATTATAGGATGTGATAATGGTGTTTAACATGATCAAGCACATAGAGGTATGGGGCGACTCGGTTCTAAAAGGTGTCATCTATGATGAAAATCGGCGTAAATATAAGCGTTTGGAACAGAATACGGCTTTGGATAAAATGGTTGAGCTAGGTTTGGACGTTAAAAACAATACAAAGTTCGGCTTGACAGCACCAAAGGCCAGAAATCTAATGTTGAGTGCTCTTGAGAAAGGTGTTGAAGCAGAAGTCGCCATTATCGAATTTGGGGGTAACGATTGTGATTTTAAATGGGCAGAAGTAGCCGAGCATCCAGACCGCGAGCATATGCCCAATACGGCCCTCGAGGTTTTTAAAACCTGCATTGCCGACATGGTGCAAGCTTTAAGGGGCCATGGTATAAAGCCCATATTGATGAATCTACCACCCATTCATTCTGAAAAATATTTTGCCTGGATTTCCAGGGGTTTAAACCCTCAGGCCATTTTAAGCTGGCTTGGGGATAAGGAATTGATTTACCGACATCATGAGAGCTATAGCTTAGCTGTGATGGAGATTGCCAGAAGCTTTGCTTGCGACCTGATAGATGTGCGTCAGCCCTTTTTGTTGAAAAGGGATTACTTCAATTACCTCTGTGAAGATGGCATACATCCCAATGCAAAAGGCCATGCCCTTATGAATCAGGCTTTTTCTGATTATGCGAATGTAAAGCTTCTTATTGGTTAAAAAGTCTGATTTTTCATAAAGAAGAAGGCTCTGGTGACAGAGCCTTTTAGCTATTGTTATTGTGAATACAACACTTATTTTAACTTCATTTTCTCAACCATACGCTTGATTAATAAGAGGGCTTCGCTTTTGCTGACTGGCCTTTGAGGGGTAAAGCCGGGTATTTGGTACAGGCCTTCTAAAAGACCTGAGGAGAATATCTGAGCAAATTTATTGGTATCTCTTGCCGTATCAAATTGGGGAATGGCCATTCGGGCCTCATCCAACACTTCGGCGGAGGGCTGCTCAGTATTAACGCTGACATATAGGGAATGATCAAAGATACTAATAGCGGCAACGTCATAGGGAAGGGTTTTGCCGGTTTCATAGGCAAGGTAGGGCGCGATCTCCTCAGCTTCAAGATCGAAAACCTTATAAAGGATATTACACCATTGACCTAAAGTTATGGGTACATTATAGCTTTGATCCTCATCATTATCACCTGAATCCATAATTGTTTCTGCTTGACGCAGCAGGTCCAATCTTTTTTTACTCACGGTACTGTTCGTTTTCAAAAGGGATGCCCGATATGTATGATACTCCTTTTGTATCTCTTCAACAGGAAGACCTATATTTGGGGCCGCCATTGATAAAGAAACGGCAGGTTCTACCACTAAAGCTTCTGCCTTTGGCAGGATGGGGGGGCCTAGATTATCAATAATACGATAGAACATGGAGATGGCTTCTCCACCGGTTAAGATATCCGAGGGGCGAAATAACTTATTTTGCTCTACGGTTATATCTGCC
>JAEYPI010000218.1 GCA_023410885.1 Bacillota bacterium | reverse complement strand
GTTCTCTGACTCCTGCCATAATTAAGGAGTCAGAGAACCGTCCCCCTGACTTCTTAAAATGTGTTGTTACTACCTTAAGAAATGTGGAATAATATGAGTAACGTCGCTCCTTAATTTATGTTGGTCTTTTTAATGTTGGTCTTTATTAATGTTGGTCTTTAATAAGTGGAGGTATTTTTTTTGCGAATTGTAGCTTTTGTGGGGTCAAGTGGGACCGGGAAAAGTCATCGTGCGCTATGGGTGGCTCGAGAAAATGATTTGGACTATATTATAGATGATGGGCTCCTTATCCATGAGAATACCATCGTAGCAGGTCGATCGGCTAAAAAGGCACCTTCCAAAATCAGCTCTGTAAAGGTAGCCCTGTTTTTAGAGGATGACCATCGGAAAGAGGTCAAGGAAGCGATCACAAAACGTTTACCCAATGGCATTCTCATATTGGGAACATCCGAGGGTATGGTGAATAAAATCGCTGAAGTCCTAGAATTGGGTGAATTTGATCAGTATATCCGCATTGAAGATGTTGCGAGTGCTTACGAAATTGAGCAGGCTCGAAACACACGGACCAAACAAGGGAAGCATGTTATCCCTGTTCCAGCCATGCAACTGAAAAAGCAATTTTCCGGTTATTTTTTGGACCCTCTACAGCTTTTTCGCCGTAAGGGGAAGGGAGAATTTCAAAACATAGGGGAAAAATCAGTCGTACGGCCTACGTTTAGCTATTATGGCAACTATACCATATCCGATTATGCCATCTATCAAGTGGTTAACCATATTCTTATTAGCATGCCTCAGATGGAGAAAGTAACGCGCTTTAGAACTAATAACGGACCTGATGGACTTTATATCGATATGGATGTTATAATGGTATTCGGTTACAATATATTGGAAGCAATTGCTGCGGCTGAGGCCACTATTCTATCGGAGTTGGACAGATTTGCAGGGTTTAATGTAAATCAGCTGACTATCAATGTCAAGACGCTGGTTCTTAAAAAGACCTCGTAAGCCTTACAAAATAAGGAGTTCTGGAGGGAAATTTAAAGTGTCTTATGTCGAAGGATCTATAACCAATTATAGTGGAATGGATGATGAAGAAGTACTGGTGCATGTTCGCTCGGGCTGTAAGCGCGGTGTGGAGCACTTGATTGAAAAGTACAAACCCCTCGTACGGGCAAAGGCTAGAAGTTATTTTTTAGTTGGAGCGGATCGTGAGGATATTGTTCAGGAGGGCATGATTGGATTGTTTAAGGCAGTCCGTGACTATAAAAATGACAAGAGCATTCCTTTTCGAATCTTCGCAGACATGTGCATTACGCGCCAGATTATAACAGCTGTTAAAACGGCGACACGGCAAAAGCATATTCCTCTTAATTCATATGTCTCGTTTAATAAAAAAATTTTTGATGAGGACTCGGACAAGTTTCTTATAGAGGTCATTCAGGAAATATCGGTGGCAAATCCTGAGGAGCTCTTCATCAGCAAAGAGGAGTACGCGGTTATTGAAAGCAGAATGATGGAGCTCTTAAGTCCCTTTGAAAAAGAAGTACTGTCAAAATATCTGGGGGGAATTGCCTATCAGGACATTGCCAAGCAGCTTAACAAGCCTGTTAAATCTGTGGATAACGCCCTACAACGGCTTAAAAAGAAAATCGAGAAGAGCATTCAGTCGGTGAAAGCAGAAGATCTCCTTTAAATAAAAGAAAACCTGTTGATAACAACAGGCGAAACTTAAAAAATGTGCTAAAAAGGAGGTAAAAGTATGTTAAGGTATCAGTGTCGAATTTAATTATATAAGAAATTTGTCGAAATAGCAAGAAAATGATTGCGAAGTTTCGTAGTTTTATTTACAATTTCTTTAATGAATTGAAAGTATTGCAATACACATTGGTAGGCAATACACTACTAATTTTATTTATTACGGGGGGAAAAAATGATGACAATTAAGTGGAAAAAAGAGTATAGCTGCTATGATCCTACAATTGACGCTCAGCATATGAAAATGATAGAAATGCTTAATCAAATGAGTGAAATTGCGGCTCTGGATGACGGTCATGACCGCTATGACGAAATCGTGGAAATTTTCAATGGCCTTAAGGATTATGCGGTTAATCATTTCAACCATGAAGAGGAAATGTTTGCTCGCCATGGATATGATTCCTTCAATACTAAAATTCAAAAGCTTGAGCATAAGAGCTTTATTAATAAAGTGGCGGCTATTAATTTATACCAGTTGGACGAAAACCAATCTGAAACAGTCAGGTCGGTTTTGGATTTTCTTAGTAAATGGCTTGACCATCATATTTTAGATACCGATAAAAAGTTTGGAAACTTTTTGGAGGAAAAAGCGAAAGCGTAGAATGTATCCAATAGCGGTGGTTTCAGCCATCGCTATTTTCTTTATGAGGCAATGTTTTCGTACCAAAGGGAAGAGAATCTTGTGATATCAGGTATTAAATCATGAATGGAATGAAATAATTTATAGCCCACTGTTTTACTTGACAAAATATTGTATAATAATAAGTAATATTAGGCAATTGCAACCTATCGTTATTCTACATAAGAGAAAGAAGTATTGACTGGAGCTGATAGTTTGTCTGAGAAGAATAAGGTAACAGTTCGAATTGCAGGGAACGAGTATGTCATAAGCGGTGCAGCGTCTCCGGAATACATACAGAAAATCGCTCTGTTTGTCGATAAGAGGCTTCAAGAGATCACAAGAAAGAATCATTTATTAAGCACGTCCATGGCCTCGGTTTTAACGGCTGTAAATTTGACTGATGAAATGTTCCGTCTAAATGAGACACTGAATAAAACGGAGTTTGAGCTTTCTGGGCTTCAGAAAAAGTATGAAGTCCTAAAGGAAGAAAATGAACGATTAAAGAGTGATTATGCGAAGCTCAAGGAAAGAGAAGCCCAGCTTCACATCGAACTGACCAGAAGTGAAACAGAGGTTAAGGAAGCAAGAAATACGATTAATACGCTTTCAAATGCGAAGAAAATAGAGGAATAAACGGAGGATGAATTATGTTGTTTGACGAGATGATCTCTTGGGGAGAGCTCATAACCCTGATTGTTTTTGTTCTTGGTTCAGCACTCCTTTTCTATCTCATCTTAGCTGTCTCAAACCTGTTAAAGATTTTTAAGAATGTCAATCAGCTTATTGAGAAGAATAAAGACGATATAGAAAAAACCATTGGGAAGCTACCGGAAATATCGGATAACGCTGCCAAGATAACGGGTATGGTGAAGGATAACCTTGAAACCATTGGAAATGTGGTAGAGGATGTGGGAAAGATTTCCGAAACGGTTAAGCAAGGTGTTGAGACCATACAAAAGGATATAATCTTGAAGGCTAAGTCGCTCCTGGAAATAGCAGATGCCATTAAACGCCTTTTTGAGAAGAGAAAAGAAAAGAGTAAAAAGAAAAAGGGCACAGTTTATAAGTATACCTATAAGCCGGGTCAGGACAAGCCTGAGGATGTCGTGGTGGTATCTACTGAAAAAGAAGATTTACCCTATCAGGATTATGTGAAAGTCGAGCCCGGTGAAGGGGCGGTAGATGATTTGGTCGACTACGGGACAACAGAGTAACTGAAAAATAAGCAGGTTTTATTATGAAGGATCAAAAACTGGAGCTGCTTGCGCCTGCAGGCAGCTTTGAAGCGCTAAAGTCCGCAGTGTTAAATGGCGCTGACGCGGTTTACCTGGGTGGCGGGAAATTCAATGCCCGGGTGAATGCGGGAAACTTTACCGAAGAAGAGCTTTCCTCAGCGTTGGATTATGCCCATGAGCGCGGGGTAAGGGTGTATGTGACCCTTAATACATTACTTAAAAATGAGGAGCTTGACGAAGCCCTCCAATTTGCAGCATTTGCATACCAACAAGGTGCAGATGCTGTTATTGTTCAGGACCCGGGATTGCTGAGCCTTCTCAGAAGGATACTTCCGGACTTCGAAATCCATGCCAGTACACAGATGACAGCAACAAACAGCGCTTCCGTTCAAGCTCTGGAACAGCTGGGTGTTAAGCGGGTTGTCCTTTCTCGGGAATTATCCCTTGACCAGATCAAGTTCATTTCGTCCCAAAGTGAGGCGGACTTAGAGGTCTTTGTCCATGGTGCGCTGTGTGTGTGTTATTCAGGCCAATGCCTGATGTCAAGCTTCATCGGGGGAAGAAGCGGTAATCGGGGAGTATGTGCCCAACCTTGCAGGCTGCCCTGGTCCCTTTCCCGAGAGGGCACCCACTTTGGTAAGGATGCTTATCTTTTGAGTCCCCGGGATCTTATGGCCATTGATCTTCTTCCTCAGCTCAAGGATGCAGGAATAGCGTCTCTTAAGCTGGAAGGGCGCATGAAATCACCGGAGTATGTGGCCATTGTCACCTCAACCTATAGAAAATATCTCAATCTCCTGGAATCATCAGGGGCGCAGGCCTATAAGGTGGAAGAGGAAGATAGGGAGCGGCTCTTGCAGGCCTTTAACCGCGGGGGCTTTACCCAAAGCTATTTAAAAGGGGATCGGGATTATAGAAAGCTAGTCTATACGAGGCACCCTAAAAATCAGGGCGTTTTTCTTGGAACAGTGACGGATGTTAAGCCTCTTTATATCAAAATGGATTTGGAACGGCCCCTTCATCGGGGTGACGGCATTGAAATCATGGATGAAGAAAAAGGCCCCCAGAGTATCATCGTGACTGCCATCATGCAAAATGGTGAGCATATTAAAGCAGCCCAAGGGGGCTCAACGGCCTGGGTCGGTGATGTTAAAACCACCATTAAAAAGGGCAGTCAAGTCTATAAAACCTTATCAAAGCCCCTCTTTGAAGAGGCTTCCCGGACCTATGAGCACCGGGAGAAGGCCCTTGTACCGCTGGGCATGCAGGTCACATTAAAAACAGGAGAACCGGTGCAGCTTGAGATTGTTGATGAGGATGGAAACTCAGTAACCGTCACAACAGACATCATTGCTGAAAAAGCTTTGAATAAGCCTCTTTCAACAGAGCGCATACAGGAACAGCTAGAGAAAACAGGGGACACGCCCTATTGGCTGCGACAGCTTAAGGTTGATACGGACGGTGTCAGTACCCTTCCTATATCAGCCCTCAATGCCTTAAGGCGTCAAGGGCTGGAAGAAATAAAAAACAAGAGGGTTGGACGATTTAAGAAAGCAAAACCGGTCCAAGCCTTCACTAAAGGGCAATCCCATGATTTCCCGGGGCATTCGCTTTCTCTTTCGGCTTATTTCTATGATACTCCGGCTTCGTTGAAAGGCTTCACCGGATTGGTTTCACGGGTTTACGTTCCTGTTATTCCCGTAGAAATTTTAAAGGCCCTAAGAGAAGAATTTGAGGGTGAGCTTTATCTATGGACACCTTCCGTTCTCCAGAATGGGGAACTGACAAAAGTACTGAAGCAGCTTGCTGATGTTTCAGATTTTTGGGATGGTGTTACCTATGGCAGCTATGGAGCCCTTAAAGCCTTTAAACAAGCCTTTCCCCAGAAGGCTCTTTGCGCTGAATATTCCATGAATCTTTTTAATGATGAGGCTTTAGCTCTGCAAAAAAGCCTCGGTGCTCAAACAGGGGTTCTCTCACCTGAGCTTCGCTTAAGCGAAGTGCAGGGGTTATCACCCCCTGAGCGCACCTCATTAACTCTGGAGGCCATGGTCTATGGAAGAATTCCCATGATGACGATGGAGCATTGTCCTTCATCGGCAGAAACGGGATGCTCCGGCCTCTGTGAAAAATGTGCTGGAAAGCGCGGCTTTTTAAAGGATCGGAAGGGAGAGGTTTTTCCCTTTATGAGGGACCCGGTTCTCAAGAGGACCCAGGTATTTAATGCTTTTCCTCTTTTTATGGATGATGGGGCAGCCCTTAAAGAAACACCCCTGAGCCTGCTGCGGCTTACCTTTACCGGAGAGGATCAGGAGACCTTGGAGGCGGTGATTCGCCACTATGCCGCACAGCTCAAAGGGCGGAATGAATGGGATGAGCAAAGTCGAAAGATTATTCAGGACCTAAAAGACCGAGGGTTTACAAAAGGTCATTGGTTCAGGGG
>JAEYPI010000212.1 GCA_023410885.1 Bacillota bacterium | reverse complement strand
TGGGGGCCCAATGTGTCTATATCCCTAGCTTAAATGAATTAGGGGATAAGGATGATGATATCTCCATTATTTATAGCAACAGTGAATTTGAGGCCCTTGGCATTCCGGATACCCTCCGTAATTTGATTTTTATTAAGAATTCCAGCAGGCTTTTTGGTGATGATTATCTGAAATCAGACTCCATTCCGTTGGGAGTATGCAGATACAGGACGCCTGAAATGGCAGGAGAAACCAACGACATCGTCTCTATCTATAACGATGATAAACCACTCTATATTTGTTCAGATGAAGACAAAAGAATAGTAAAGACCAATATCGATATGATCTCTGATATTTTCTTCATGCTTACACGGTACGAAGAGGTTGTAAATTCAGGGGTAAAAAAAGACGGGCATTACAGATTTCCGGCAGTGGAATCCTTGGCCTATAAAAACAACTTTCTTCACAGACCTGTTGTGAATGAGCATATAGAACTGTTAGGCTCGTGGATAGAGCACCTTTCACCCGGGTACGGGAGACCGGACCTGTGGGGTGGGAAAGCTTTCGCCGTGTGTCTGTCACATGATGTAGATAACATTTTAAAAAATCAAAATCTGTTGGCTGCCTTAAAGCATACTTTGGCCATTCTGTTATTACACAGAAAGCTCAAAAAAGCGGTTCAATACCTAAAAAGCTATTTTCAAAACAGGCGGGACCACACAAAGGATCCCTATTGGACCTTCAATTATTTAATCAGTACTGAAAAAGCGTACCAATTCAACTCGTCCTTTTATTTTTTGGCATCGGAGGCCTCTGAGCCGGACTGGCGCTATAGCTTAAACGATAGTAAGGTAAGAGCACTTATAAAAGAGCTGGATGCTTACGGGTGTGAAATAGGGTACCACGGAAGTCTGGTAAGCTATAACAACGAAAAAATAATGGAAAAGGAAAGGCAACGTGTTGATGCTGTGGTGCTTCGAAAACCCTATGGCTGCAGGCAGCACTATTTAAAATTCCGAATACCCTTTACATGGAGATATCAGCAAAGATCAGGGCTTCTCTATGATACAACGCTATCCTTTGCAGACCATGAAGGATTCCGATGCGGTATGTGCCTGCCCTTTAAGCCCTATGATGTATTGGATAACCATGTCCTCGATATCTGGGAGTTACCACTTATCATCATGGAGGGGACTCTCCAATCCTATAGAAAGCTGTTGCCTGAGGACGGGTTGATCAAGATCATCAGTATGATAGAAACAGTTAAAAAGCATCATGGCCTATTTACGATTTTATGGCACAACTCATCCTTTGATTATGACGGGGAAGAGTGGAAGCCTGTATATGAGAAGATGATGGAATACTTAGGAAAATCCGATTGTCTGGGTCTATCGGGCAGGGAAGCCATTGAGCATATCAAGGGGTTATGGGAGCAGTTCCATGTTTAATAGCAAGCTTACACAAAATGCATATGGTGACGGAATAAAGGATGACAGCAGTTTAACTTCAAAGCGTAATCTTTTTATCAGTGTAATGAGTAATCTGTTTTCTTTTGAGTTTTATTTTACGCTTTTTCTGTTTGCTTGGGCCTATAAAGCCAACCCAAGCCTTGAATGGGTTCCCATTGATTTGACCCAACTATTTTTCACATTGAGTGTTTGTTCAGGCATTCTTGTGTTTTTGGCTGAGAAGAAGCGGTTTAAAAGAAAAGCCACTGGTGTGGTTTTCTCCGCCCTTGTGTTTGTTCTTTATATTTTACTCAGTAAGACTTGGACGGTGGGCAATGTATACGCCGGGGAAAAAGCGCTTTATTTCTCAACCTTGACCTTATGGGCTTTAGTGGCCTGTGCTTTTATCATTGCCTCTGATAAGAAGCGCCTTATTCGCTTTATTCGCTTTCTTCTGATTGTTTCCGTATGGATTGCCATAGAAAGTACTTTGGTATTTTTAAAGGGGGGGAATGATGTCATAAATGCCATGACCTCCAATTATCTGGCTTTGGGATATACGTTAGGAATGGGCTTGATTATTTCTGCGGCTTATGGCCTACTGTCTGAAAAAAGCTTGGCAAAACGTACTTTCATGCTTATCCTGTCCCTGTATTTTGCGTTTTTATTATTGGTCATGGGAGGAAGGGGTCCATTTTTAAGCTTGGCCATATCCTTATTCGTCCCTCTTTCATTTGGAAGCAGCCTTGTGGAAATAAATAAACCAAAGCTGAAAAAATACACTGCTTTTATAACTGCTCTTTTTCTATCCATCTTTTTTGTAAGCCTCTATCTTTACTTAAAGGACTCACTTACATCAACGCTGTACCGTATGCTGTTGTTTTTAGAACCGGGAATGGGTTCATCAGCGGGTACAAGGCTGGGGTATTATCTGACTTCTGAGAAGCTATGGCTGCTAAAGCCCTTACTGGGATATGGGATTGGCTCCTGGCCAATACTCAACGGCTTGCCCGATACGAATTCCTATCCTCATAACCTGATCTTTGAAATTTTGGTCGAGTTGGGATTAACGGGGCTGATCCTGTTCGGATCAATGGTATTTACGGCATTAAAGGGTTTTAAAAGATCCCATAACAGCCAAACCCTATTTTTTGGTTCAATCATTCTGATGATGTTTGTAAATGCCTTTACCGGATCAATGCTCAGCGGGGATCTCAACGACAATCGGATGGTCTTTGTGCTTCTTGGTTTAATGGCTTTTGAGGAGGAAGGGAATGAAAAATAGGGTATGTGTTCTGACAACAGCACATCAGGCTCATGATGTCAGAATTTTCTATAAAGAGTGCAGAAGCCTCGCTCAGGCCGGGTATGAGGTGCATTTAATAGCCAGCCATCATCAAGAAAAAAAGGTTGACGACATAAGTATCATTCCTCTTAGTACCAGAGAAGGGAGATTATACAGGTTTCTGTTCAAAGGTTGGAAGGTACTATGGAAAGCCATTAAGCTCAGGGCCGATGTTTATCACTTCCATGATCCGGATTTGATTCCGGCAGGGCTATTCTTAAAGCTTATCGGGAAAAAAGTGATTTACGATGTGCATGAAGATGTGCCCGAAGATATTTTAACCAAGGAATGGCTGGGCGGCATGGGTGTGCGCAAGCTTGTTTCTTGTTTGTTCAGAGGGCTGTTAAAGTTTTCGAGCTTGTTTTTTGACAAAATAGTAGCGGCAACTCCGGGTATTTCCAAGGGATTTCCGCCTAATAAAACAATTGTTGTAAGAAATGTGCCCTATGTCTCATTAATTGATGACATCATACCTGGAAAGATTGATAAAACCAAACCCTCTGTCATTTATGCAGGGGGGCTGACAAAGATAAGAGGAATTAAAGAAATCATCGATGCTATAAGAATACTGGAAGGCTTTGCGGAATTATGGCTGTTAGGCTGGTGGGAAGAGCCTGATTTTGAAAGAGAATGTCGATTTTTAGACGGCTGGAAGTATGTCAGGTATTTTGGACTAAAGTCGCTTGAAGAGACTTATGCCGTGATGAAGCAGGCTGATATAGGGATTGTCAATTTTCTGGCAGTTCCGAATTCTACCGAATCACTTCCCAATAAAGCCTTTGAGTATTTAAACTGCGGCCTGCCCATTATCATGTCGGAATTCGCCTATTGGAAGGAGCTATTCGGTAAATGCGCCCTATTTGTTAACCCGGATGACTCAATCAAGATAGCTGAGAATATAAAAGCCCTGGTCGAAAACCAAGAGCAAAGGATGGAATTGATTCGCGAAGGAAGAAAGCTCATAGAAAGCGAATTTTCATGGGAAAGTGAAAGCAGAAAATTGACAGAGCTTTATAAGCATTTGATTAATGACGGAGGAATGCCCAAGTGAGATTAATTACAGTACTGGGAAACAGGCCCCAGTTTATTAAAGCAGCCCAGGTAAGCAAGTACTTTTTGCACCATTCCCATATACAGGAGACCCTTATACATACAGGCCAACACTATGATAAAAACATGTCGGATATCTTCTTTGATGAGCTAAGTATACCCAGCCCCAAATATAACCTGTCAATAGGCTCGGCCACTCACGGCAAACAAACAGCCGGAATGCTGGAAAAAATAGAGGATATTCTGATTAAGGAAAAACCTGATGCCCTGATGGTCTATGGGGATACCAATTCCACTCTTGCAGGGGCTCTGGCGGCAGGGAAGCTTCAGATACCCATTATTCATATTGAGGCAGGGCTGAGGTATTATGACAAGCTCATTCCCGAAGAACAGAACAGGGTATTGACCGACTATCTGTCCAACGTGCTGTTCTGTCCCACTTTTACTTCAGTAGAAAATTTAAAAAGAGAAGGTATCCAAGAGGGCGTATATAACGTGGGAGATGTCATGCTGGATTGCCTTTTGGAGAACAGGGAAACGGCCCTCAAAAAAATGCCTTATAGAGAATGTCTGACAAGCCTTGAGCCCTACCAGGATATCCAATTTGAAAACGCGGATTCCATTTCAAAAATCCAGGAAAAGGCCTTCTACCTGGCAACCATTCATAGGGCCGAAAATACGGATTATTTTAAAAAACTGAGTGCCATTATCGAAAGCTTTGAAGCATTGGATCTGCCGGTGCTTTTTCTGGTGCATCCGCGCACCATCAACATGATCAGAAAATCCTTAAACAATCGGCCCTATAGAAATATTCTGTTTGTAAAGCCTGTGTCCTATTTTCAAATGATTGTACTCATAAGCCACGCAAGAAAAATCATTACCGACTCGGGAGGACTGCAGAAAGAGGCCTATTTTTTACGGATCCCCTGTGTTACCTTGACTGACAGGACGGAATGGATTGAGACACTCGATGGAGGATGGAATGTATTAAGCCCCATAGATAAAAACATGATTGTGGGTAAGGTGCTGAGTACACATACCGATAGTAAGGTTTTTGAGAAGAACTATTTCGGAGACGGAAGTGCAACCGAAAAAATAGCAAAAATATTGGAAGAGATATTTTGATGGAAGCATGGGAAGCTCGGAAAAAACTAGCGGGGGAGTTATGAGTGAGATTATTTGCTCAATTATTATTGCTGCAAGAAACGAGGAAGCTTTTATTGGCAATTGCATAGAAACCCTTGAGAATCAGGATTTTGACAGAGCAAAGTATGAAATTATTATAATCGACGGCATGTCAGTGGATAATACGGTTGCTGTTGTATTGGAAAAGCAAAAAAGCTATGGCAATATTGTTCTGTTGGTCAATCCTAAACAGATAGCTTCCTCTGCGTTTAATAAAGGAATCAAGTACGCCAAAGGCAAGATTATATTTGTGGTCGGTGCTCATGCTGAATACCCTCCCGATTTTATTAAGAAAAGCGTAGAAAGTCTTGAGCAAAATGATACGGATTGCGTCGGAGGAAAGGAAATTGACATAAGTAAAAGCAAGCTTGGCAAAATATTTGCTGCTGTGAGAACCACCGCTTTTGGAGGGGGCCTTTCTCCCTACCGGTATTCGGACAAAAAACAGTTTGTCAAGACCGTGGCGTATGGATGCTATAAGAAGGAAGTATTGATTGGAGCGGGCGGTTTTGATGAAGCTTTAATCCGTAACCAGGATAATGATTTAAATAAGAGGATTATACAGAGCGGCGGGAAAATTCTGTTTGATCCGGGGATAAGCTTTTATTACTTTCCGCGGGATACATTGAAGGGGACATGTAAGCAGTTATTTGGCTACGGTTACTGGGAGGCCAAGCTGATTAAAAAAAGGAAGTCACAGTTATCAATCACTACATTGATACCTTCCATTTTTGTTGTATATACCTTATTGGCTTTGATGTTTCTTCTTTTGACCGGTTCTGTATTACCCCTTTGTATGGCATACATTCCCTATATTCTTGTATTTGCGTATTTTGCAGTCAAAGCTGTTATCCCTAAACGACTAAACGTTTTGGTAGCTTTGTTTTTATATCTTGTCATTCATTTTTCAATAGGTATAGGCTTTATTGTCGGACTTATTGATGGGGTAAAAGAAGGATGAAACCTATGGCTCTTATAGACTTTGCGGTCGCCCTGATATTAAGCTTAGTTCTTACACCGGCGGCCATAAAATTAGGTATACTTGACAAACCTAATTACAGGAAAATTCATGACAAGCCAATACCTAAAGGCGGTGGTATTGGTATTTTTATACCTATCATACTGATAGGATGGATAAATCTTTTATTATTTAGATCCACTATTACTTTGGATGTGTTTCAATATTATGCAATCCTGTTTGCTACACTTGCCTTAATGATCTTAGGTATCGTCGATGACAAGTATGAATTAGGGTCGAAAATCAAGTTATGCATCCAGATCATCGTAACGCTGTTTACTCTGAGCTCGGGTATCAGATTTCATACCTTTGACATAATCCCTTTAGACCTTTTGTTAACAGCAGTATGGATCATCGGTATCATCAATGCCGTAAACCTGATTGATGGTCTGGATGGCCTGGCCGCAGGTATCGGGATTATTTCCTGTGCAGGCTTCGGTACCCTTGGATATGCCTTCGGCAACAAAACAATCCTCATACTTTCTCTGATGCTGATTGGAGGCTGTTTGGGCTTTTTGAAGTACAATTTCAGGCCGGCCCGAATATTCATGGGAGATACCGGCAGCGTGCCGCTGGGCTATATTCTGGCCATTCTAGGTATACTCTGTGAAAATACAATAAGCGGCAAAGCCTCGATCCTTATCTCTGTCATGATGGTTGGCATTCCAATCTATGACACGCTGCTTACTGTAACTAGAAGAACCTTCAATCATAAGCCCCTATTTCAACCCGACAGGAGCCATTTCTACAATCTGATGATTGATCTTTTGGGTGTTGAGCATAAACGAGCAGTCCTGATCATATATGGCCTCAATGTTGTATTAATAACGATTTCGAGCCTTCTGGCCTTTTCCGGCGATTTATGGAGGATTACAACCGCCGGTATTATCATCTTTACAGCCTGTTTGTTAAGTAAAAGGTTAGGTTTCATCAGAACAGACGGGGGCTATAAAGAGTGATACCCATTACCGGAATAATTGAGTCAGGGACAGTTAATAAAGTCCCTCTTAGCAGGTGGTTGAATATGACAATTGAACTGGATCATATCAAATGGACAATGTACAATGGTGCCCTGATCCCTGATGCACCACCGCATATTGAAATCAAACTAACGCGCAACCAAGCCCGTTACTTATTGAGAAAATCAAAAGCCTATTTTTTAAGATGGTCAAGTGATTTTGACTGCGGGTTTGAGACGGAATGGTGGTATCTGGTCAGGGATAAAGGTATTGATCTTAATGAATTCGAATCAAAAAGAAGACGGGAGATTCAAAAGGGCCTTCGAAACTGCATGGTTAAAAAGGTTGATGCAGCATTTCTTGCACAGAATGGATATGAGGTCTATAGCAGTGCATTTGCTTCTTATGACACCTTTCTAAAACCTGCCGGGGAGGAAGAATTCATTAGCAGAATGATGTCAAGGAAGGATAATCCGATCTTTGATTTCTGGGCCGGATTTGACAAGACCGATGGTCAATTAATTGGTTATTTCATGAACAGACTGGGAGAGGATTTCTGTTTGTATTCTGCGGCCAAGTTCAAGCCCGATTCTTTACATTTAGGTGTGCATCATGCACTGGTATACCAAATGACTAACTATTATCTGAGCGAAATGGGATTAAAGTATGTTTGTACAGGAGCAAGAAGTATTAGCCATAAAACAAATGCCCAGGAGTTTTTGATCAAAAAGCTTCATTACAGAAAGGCCTACTGCAGGCTGAATATCATATATCGGCCTATTATTGGGATATTGGCTAAAAGTCTATATCCCTTTCGTAATATTATTTCAAAAATAGACACGAATGTCACCAATAAAATAACCGTACTCCTGCGTCAAGAGAAGATAAGAAGGAGTTTTAGCGACAAGAAATGATGGGGGACTTCAAAATGAAAGTGCAGCTTGCCAAACCGGACATTGGTCAGAAAGAAATTGATTCAGTCGTTGAAGTGATGAAGTCCGGCATACTGAGTATAGGACCCAAGGTAGAGGAATTCGAAAAAAAGATTAAAGATTATGTAGGTGTAAAGCATGCTATAGCCGTCAACAGCGGTACAAGCGGTTTACATCTATTAATAAAAGCCTATGGCCTAAAGGGAGGGGATGAAGTCATAACCACTCCTTTTAGTTTTGTGGCTTCTGCAAACTGTATTCTCTTTGAAGGTGCAAAGCCTGTTTTCACGGACATATGCCCCAGAACCTTAAATATGGATATTGATGGCATTGAAGAAAAAATAAACGAAAGGACAAAAGCCATTCTCGCTGTTGATGTATTTGGTAACCCGGTAGATATGGAAAGACTGAGAGCAATCGCTACTCAATACAATCTTCTGCTGCTGGAGGATTCCTGTGAAGCACTGGGCTCTGAATATAAAGGGGTGAAATGCGGCTCCATGGCTGATGGCGCAGTTTTTGCGTTCTATCCCAATAAACAGATTACCACAGGTGAAGGTGGCATGATTGTTACCAATAACGATGAAGTTGCAGAACTCTGCAGGAGCTTCCGAAGTCAGGGGAGAGCAGTGACAGGCTTCTGGCTTGAACATGAACGGCTGGGCTATAATTACAGGCTCAGCGAAATCAATTCAGCTCTTGGCTCAGCCCAAATGGATCGTTTGGACGAGATCATAGACAAAAGAAATCGCATTGCCGAAAAGTATCATTCAAGGTTGAGGGAATTAAAAGGGGTTACCCCTCCATTCCTTACACCCGATGTAACCAGAATGAGCTGGTTTGTGTATGTGATCAGAATAGACAGCGCCATTGACAGAAATAAGATGATGCAGCATCTAAAAGGTAATGGTGTCGCATGCAGACCCTACTTTACTCCCATTCATCTCCAGCCCTATTTTAGAGAATTGTATGGGTATAAGGAAGAGGATTTTCCCATTACTGAAGGAATCGCTGCCTCCACCATAGCGCTTCCTTTTTTTAATGATCTTAAGGATGAACAAATTGATTATGTTGTGAATGTGTTAAGTGAAGGACTTGTGAAATATGGGCACGACAGCCAGTAGAATTGCAAAATCAGCTACAGCTATAATGTTGATATCAATGGTCAGCAAGCTTCTCGGCTTGCTAAGGGAGAGTTTTACTGCTGCTTCATACGGTACCCATTACGATACCGACGCATTCAGAGTAGCCTTTGAGATCCCCTCCATCTTTACCGGGGTTATCTATGCGGCTATTACCATAACCTTCATCCCTATCTATAGTGAGTTTAAAAGTAAAACCGATGAACAGAGGACGCATTTTGTTAATAATTTATTTACTGTTGTCATTCTTATAACGGCTGCAATTGCAGCATGTGGTATTGTGCTTGCTCCTGTGCTGGTCAGGCTTGTGGCCCCGGGGTTTAGCGGAGAGACCCTCGACCTTTCGGTCAAATTAACGGCTATACTTTTCCCATCCATTGTCTTTTTGGCACTGGCCTATCTTGCTAACGGATTTCTTCAGGCCAACCGCAGCTTTGCAGTGCCGGCATTAATGGGAATACCGCTCAATTTAATCATTATAGCCAGTATATTTTTTTTCAACCAATATGGCATTATGGCATTAGCCATAGGCAGCTTTATTGCCATGACAAGCCAGTTTCTAATTCAGGTTCCCTTTATGCTCAAGACAGGCTTCAGGTATCGGCCGGTTATTGATCTTAAGGAGCCTGGGCTAAGGCGGGTATTGGCTCTTTCTGTTCCTGTATTGATAAGTACTGCCTTTAGTGAGGTTTCAATCTTAATTGACAAGGTGCTGGCATCGGGCCTTGATGTCGGAAGTATATCTGTTTTGGATTACGCCAGTAAAGTCAATAACATTGCCAATGGTGTCTTCTTTAGTTCCCTGGCCATTGTTTTCTTTCCTGAATTGTCACTTGCATCCGATGACCTGCAAAAATTCACTAAAGCGACTGTCACAGGCTTAAAATTGGTTATCCTGATCTCATTTCCTGTTATGGTGGGATTATGGGTTCTGAAATTACCAATTATCAGCGTTCTATTCGAAAGAGGGGAGTTTAATACCAGCGATGCTTATTCCACTGCCATTATACTGGGTTTATATGCAATTGGTATAATCGGTTCGGGGCTGACCGCAATATTGAACAGAGTGTTCTATTCTCTGAAGAATACAAAGATACCCATGATAATCGGTATTTTAACCATAGGTACCAATATTATCCTCAGCTTGATCTTTGTAGGGCATTGGGGCGTTTACGGACTGGCATTAGCTTCATCACTGGCTTCGTTATTCTGCGGTTCTGCGCTCTTTTTCACAATCCGAAAAAAAGTTCAAATAAGCTTTATCGAAATAGGCCGATCCATTGCTAAATCTGCTGCAGCTGCCTTGGTTATGGGCTTATTCATCTATTTAATAAACCTTGTTCCCAATTTGAACAATAATGAGCTGTTTATGGCATTCAAGCTGGTTGTAACCATCTTAGCCGGCGGTCTTGTTTATATGGGCATGTTATATTTAATGAAAACAGAAGAATTAGTCTACGGTATAAAACTCATAAGAAATAAAATCAAATCAAATGATCAGTAATGCTGTGCCAAAACGGGGTGTATATGATGCCTACTTGTGACTTCACTTATTCTCACTATGAAGAAATTTTGGATTTAGTCCATAAAACGGATTACAAGGCTGTTTTTTTCAATGAAGCCTATCACCATGACAAAGAAATCATTATAAGACATGATATAGACTTGGATTTGGAGCAGGCTTATAAAATGGCGCTTGTAGAAAACAAGCATAACATAAGGACCACTTATTTTATATGGATGAGATCTCCCTTTTATAATATCTTGGACAGAGCTGGCTCGGAATTTATAAAAGGCATATTGGATCTGGGCCATCAGATAGGCCTGCACTTCGACGAAGCCTACTATGGCTTAAACGATACAGCGGATATTATAAAAAAAGTGGACGCCGAGGTGCAACTATTGAAAGATTATTTTAACACTCCTATTTGTGCAGTCTCTTTTCACAGACCGTCACAGCTTATATTACAATCGGATATCAAGCTGAATCATAATCTTATCAACACTTATAACAGTGATTTTACTCAAGGATTCAAATACATCTCTGATTCAAGGGGGATGTGGAAAGAGGGGTGCCTGTGTAGTTTCCTTGAAGAAAAAGCCGGTAAGGATTCCAAAAACCTCAGAATCCAGGCTCTTGTGCACCCCATATGGTGGACCGATGAGAAGTTAAGCGTACAGGATAAAATGGAAAGAATTTTACTGAAGAAGCTAAAAGTTATGGATCATGAGCTTGAAAAAAACATTCAAATCTATAGAAAGCTATTTGTTTGAAGGCCTGTTTTAGTCAATTTGGTACGAAATAACAACAAGATTCCAGAGCGTATGGCGAAGGAATCTTTATCTTTATAGGGGTCGAGGCTTGTGGTTCATGTTTAAAGGCACGCACCACTATTTCTCCTACAAGAAAGTGTGAGGTTACTATGAGTTTTGCTAGAATACATAAAACCTTTTTTCCCCTGACCTTCATCGATGCAATTTTGGTCAATATTTCAATCCTGTTTGCCATTGTTCTTAAGTATGGTGTTGAGCCAGAAAAGATTCCACATGAGATTTATGATAACGGCCCTCTCATCCTTTTAATCATTACCCTGGTCAAGGTGGTTTTGTTTTATTTCTTCAGGCTTTACAGCAGTGTTTGGGAATTTGCCAGCATTCATGAGATGCTTCTGGTAATCGGTGCTGCCTTTGTGAGCAATGCCATTGTACTGGGGGTTTGTGCACTCTTCGGCACAATGGTTTCAAAAAGTGTACTGATTATAATGGTAATGATGGATATTTTCCTTATTGGAGGTGTCAGATTTGCTTATAGGGGCCTAAGAAGGATTGTTAATAGATATCTATATCGCACAATAGACTCCAGGCGAATTTTAATCATTGGTAATGGTGAACCCGGTGCGATGGTTGTCAAAGAACTAATGGAGCACCCTGAATTAAAAAGCACTCCTGTAGCCATCATTGATGAAGATAAAGGCAAGTTGGGGAAAAAAATAAATGGGGTACCCATTGTAGGACAACTTGCGGATATTTGCACTGTCATTCAAAAAAAGAGAATAGATGAAATCATAATCGCATTACCAAGCTTCTCGAATAAAGTCATTGATGAGCTCTATCATACCTGTCAGAGGACAAGCTGTAAAG
>JAEYPI010000144.1 GCA_023410885.1 Bacillota bacterium | reverse complement strand
CTGATCAAAGACGGACAGAGAATCCGGGTGAATGGAACAGAAGGGTACGTAGAATTCCTATAGTGGGAGAAATGTGGTTGTCCCTTTGTAATGGTGAAACAGGCTATGTAACATGCGATGCAACTGAAATGTTACATTTAGAAATCCAAAGTTGGTAGAGATTAAAATGCTAAGGGTGTATCATAAGCTCTAGAAAACAACGGAGGTGCTATATGACTGTAGGAAGAAAAATAGCAGAAGCAAGGAAACAAAAAAAATTAACGCAAGAACAGCTAGCAGACCTTATGTCTGTAACCAGACAATCAATTTCAAGGTGGGAATCAGATCAATCCTATCCGGAGATGGAGAAGCTCGTTCATTTGGCAGAAATATTAGGGGTTAGCTGTGATTATTTGTTAAATGACAATTCTTCTAATATAGAAGTAAAAAAAGAAAGCAGCAGTGGAATAACCCGTCTTTTATACGGATTAAAGGGGAAGAATATCAGATTCACCTTTTATGATGATGCGATTGATTATGATCTTCTAAACGTTACTTGTGTAATTGCAGATTTTGATGGGCAATGGATGAATGTTGAATATACCAAAGGTAAGAAAACGGAAACAAAATTACTGCCTGTTTCATCAATACTTTCAATTAAGTATATGAAGGAGGGCAAATAATCAATGGAGTCAATAGGTTATATATTTGGAATTGCTGCACTGGTTTGGTGTACAAGTCTTTCAGCGCAAATTAATAAGCTTAAGCGTATGATGAAAGAATATGGGATGATCAATTATGATAAAACATCTTTACGAGAAATTTTAGAAAAGAATATAGGTAAACTGGTGAAAATTAAATTTGAGAGCGATGCTGAAGATTATGATATTTTATCAAAGCATTGTCTGCTTGAAGACATTGATGAAGGTTGGTTATTGGTGAGAATTGAAAAATCAGATACCGAAAAACTAATAAGAATAGAGTCAATAAAAAGTATTCAGTTTAAATAGATCTATGGGTACAAGGGGACGGTTCTTTTGCACCATTTATCTATAAGTGGTAACGATTGCAAGTGGTGGTTCTCTTGCACTGTTTTCCTTTATATGGTATATTACATAAAAAGGTAAATCAGGTGATAATTATGCCAAGAAGAGCGAGAGAAATGAGTGAAAGTGGGATATATCATATAATTCTGAGAGGAACTAACAAACAAGAAATATTTCATGATGATGAGGATAGCTTAAGATTTATTGACATTCTTAAAAAGTACAAGAAAATTAACAATATGAAAGTGTATGGCTGGTGCTTAATGGGAAATCACTTGCATCTTCTGATAGGCCAAGGTGAGGAAGAATTGTCGGTAACAATGAAGCGGATAGGGGTCAGTTATGCATGGTATTACAACTGGAAATACAATAGCACCGGGCATTTATTCCAGGACAGATATAAGAGTGAAAAGGTAGATAAAGATGAATATTTACTTACTGTTATTCGGTATATCCATCAGAATCCAGTAAAAGCGGGAATAGCAAAAAAGGCTGCAGATTGGGAATGGAGCAGTTGCAGCGGATATTACGGTTATGAGTATTATCCGGCGGGGCTATTGGATAGCACTCTTATATTAGGAATGCTTTCAGAGGATAGAGAAACTGCAATAAAAAAGTTTATTGAATACAATGAGGCTAAATGTGAAGTGAAATGCCTTGATGATAGAAAAGAAAGGCTAACAGACGAAGAAGCGAAAGCAGAAATAGCAAAAATTATTTCATTACAGGAAATAGCAATAATTAAAAGCATGCCGAAAGCCCAACGCGATCCATTAATTTTAAGGATAAAGTCCATTGAAGGGATTTCACAGCGTCAAGCGGCAAGAATTCTTGGAGTGGCACCCAATCTCGTTATCAGAGCATGAATGGCCCATAAGAACCGTCCCCTTGAACCAGAGCATGAATGGCGCATAAGAACCGTCCCCTTGAACCATGATGGATTTGTACCTTGACAAGCGTGTACATTATATTTACTATTTTGATTAAAAATAGGGGGGGCTAGCATGACGCAGAAAAAAGACTTGTCACCGGAACAATGTAAGGAAATACTGAAAACATTAAAAGCCCGTTTTGAGAAAAATATGGACCGCCATAAAGGTCTTGAATGGGCTAAAGTACAAGCAAAGCTCGAAGCTAATATTGAAAAACTGTGGTCGCTTAATGAAATGGAGATAACCGGAGGAGAACCGGATATTGTTGGTTATGACAAAAATACCGATGAATACCTTTTTTATGATTGCGCATCGGAAAGTCCCAAAGGCCGCAGAAGTGTTTGTTACGACCGTGAAGCGCTGGAGTCAAGAAAAGAACATAGGCCGGAAAATAACGCCATTGATATGGCTGAAGCCATGGGTATTGAGATTTTAACGGAAGATGAATACCGGGAGCTTCAGAAGCTTGGAAAGTTTGACACGAAAACGTCGAGCTGTGTGAAAACACCTGATTCTATTAGAAAACTCGGTGGAGCTATTTTTTGTGATTATCGCTATGATAATGTGTTTGTGTACCATAATGGAGCAGAATCTTACTATGGTGCTAGAGGTTTCCGAGGTTCTCTAAAGGTTTAGTTTTGCCAATGACAAAGACGATGCAATAACACATTTAGTCGTCGGGGGGAAAATGATATGTTTACGAAAACAGCCATGGAGCTTACACGCTTGATTCGAGACAAACGTCTTGGCGTTGAGGAGCTTACAAGGGCATATATTGAACGAATAGAGAAGTTTGATGGACCTAATGGTCTGAATGCGGTGGCAGAATTAAATGACAATGCCATAGCAGAAGCTAAAAAGATGGATTCCATGAAAACTGACCGCAGTGGAGCCATGTTTGGTCTTCCGGTGCTTATAAAGGATAATATAGATGTTGCAGGATTACATACAACGGCTGGTAGCCTTGCTCTAGCAGATAATATTGCTGAAAATGATGCCCACATCGTTGCGAATTTGCGTCACCACGGCGCTTTGATATTGGGTAAAACCAATATGACAGAGTTTGCGAATTATACCGGCATTAATATGCCCGGAGGATATAGCTCCCGTGGCGGGCAGGTAAAAAACGCATATGATCGCACAAAAAATCCCAGCGGCTCGAGTTCCGGTTCGGCTGTTGCGATGTCAGCCGGATTATGTTCAGCCGCAGTCGGTACAGATACTTCCTTCTCTATTGTTGGCTGTGCCACAGAAAACGGTGTTACGGGTCTTAAGCCGGCTCACGGTTCTTTGTCATCACAGGGCATCATACCTATAGCTAAAACCCTTGACAGTGCGGGTCCTATTACCCGTGACCTAACTGACGCACTGCTTGTTTATTCGTGTATGAAAGACGACGCACTCCAGCCGATTGAACCTATGGCTCCGGAAAAAATGCACCTGGCAATAAATATTTTCAATCGGGATCAGGTTTCCGAAGCACAGCTTGCGAGATATGATACTGTGATTAATGCGCTAAAAGCTAATCGTGTACAGCTCACAGAGGTCACTCATGCTTATACAGAATATCAGCGGGATATTACACGCTGTGAATTTCGACATGATCTAGAAGAATACTTATCCAGTTCCAGGGCACAGCGACGGACGCTCGAGGAAATAGTCAACTACTTTGAAACAAATCCGGATCAAATGATGAAATACGGCCATGCCTATCTGCGTGGTGCACTGGACGGGGTTTCAGGAAAACTTGATGATGTTGCATATATTAAAGCTCTGTCTGAGCGAAAGAAACTACGCAATCAAATAGTTGAAAGTATTAACAAATATGATGCCTGTTTGATGACTGGACCGACTAACATTATGCATTTTGTTGGTTTGCCATCACTAGCTCTTAGACTCTGTATGGCTGATGACGGAACACCGCGCGGTATGATCCTTTACGGCACAGATGAAAGGCGACTTTTCGCTGCTGCGTTGACTATTGAACGATATTGCTCACCGGTTATGATGCCTAAGCTATAGATCAATTCATATTCTACAATTATTTGAGAAGTGGCACAGCAGGAACATGAGATGGCTGACTGATTATTGCTTGTCTTTAAAGAAGGAGATCTCTATGAAAAAGCGGTTAAAAATAGCTCTGATTACGGTCATGTCGCTTATATTTTTATTGATGAGTGGATTTTTTATTTATGTCTCTGATTATTACAGAGCAGATGATGTAGCGATTGCAGTAATGCAAAGTGAAGCGACTATGCATGTTGAAAACAACATAGTATTATCACCTGCCAAACCTGGGGACACCGCACTGATTTTTTATCCAGGGGCCAAGGTGGAGTGTTTCGCTTATTTGCCGATTCTGGAAAAAATCAAACAGAGCAGCGGCATTACGTGCATACTTGTTAAAATGCCGTTTAATATGGCAATTTTAAATGCGAATGCCGCCGATAAAATCATAGATCAGTTCCCTGACATTAAAAATTGGTACATAGGCGGTCATTCCATGGGTGGCGCAATGGCCAGCGAATATGCGTCAAAGCATCAAAATAAGGTAAAAGGATTGATTTTGCTAGGGGCCTATATCTATGGCGACTACCCGGCAAAAAATACTTTGACAGTTTACGGCACATTCAATAAAAGCGTGGCGGAGAAGATAAACTATAGTGATAATATTATAGCAATAGAAGGTGGGAATCATGCCCAGTTCGGTAATTACGGCAAGCAAAAGGGCGACCTAGATGCCATAATTTCAGGCGAAGAACAACAGAACATCACTGTGGAAGCGATCAATGAGTTTCTAGTCAGATGATTAGGTTATGATTTAAGGTGATCAGGGCTCTCATTGAATGTGCAAGACAATTGGGATATCGCCGTCTTGTTATCAATGAAATTTATGAATAATTTGGGCTCACGGAAATTTTTTGAGATCGGAATGTATGAACACAAAACTAGTAGTCTATACTTCTTTAAATGGGGTTGCGGTTATTTTGCATAAGGGTTACAATATTCAGAGGTTTTAAGCAATTTTATTGCTAGCATACTTGACACCTAGGAAACATTACATGGAAACAGAAGAGAGGAAACATCATGGGATTTTTAACAGGTAAGACAGCAATTATCACGGGCGCAGGACGCGCTGTTTTGAGTGACGGACGCTGCGGTTCTATCGGTTATGGTATTGCCACGGCGTATGCCAAAGAGGGGGCGAATTTGGTCCTCACCGGTCGTAATATGAAAAAACTAGAGGATGCCAAGGAAGAGCTTGAGCGGCTTTATGGGATTAAGGTTCTTGTTCTGCAGGCTGATATAAACGCTGGTGCTGACAACGAAGCCATTGCAATGGACGTTGTGAAAAAGACCATAGAGACCTTTGGTCGTATCGACGTATTGATCAACAATGCCCAGGCCTCTGCCTCCGGTGTTACACTAGCTGATCACACTACTGAACAATTTGACTTGGCCATATACTCTGGTCTATATGCCACTTTCTATTATATGAAAGCTTGCTACCCCTATCTGAAGGAGACCAAGGGTGCCGTTATTAACTTTGCTTCCGGAGCTGGTCTGTTTGGCAACTTTGGACAGAGCTCCTATGCTGCTACCAAGGAAGGTGTTCGAGGCCTGACCCGTGTTGCTGCGACCGAGTGGGGTAAGGATGGTATCAATGTCAACGCTATTTGCCCGCTGGCATGGACCGCTCAACTGGAGCAGTTCAAGAATACCTATCCGGAAGCCTTTGATGCCAATGTTAAGATGCCTCCTATGGGTAATTACGGCGATGCTGAGTACGACATCGGCCGCGCTTGCGTACAGCTTGCTTCACCTGACTTCAAGTTCATGAGCGGCGAGACCATCACCCTGGAAGGTGGATTGGGCCTAAGACCATAAGATCAACAGTGCAAACTGAGCAGGCGATGGATCTTACATTGAGGTACATGGGGCCAAGCCGCCTAACGAGTGGCATCAGATTGCAATCATTGAGCACATCTGTGGGACAATAGTATGTTCCATAGGTGTGTTTTTTATAGGCGGATTGACATCTTGTGCGACAAAGGTACAATTTTGATACCTACATAATCCTCAAGGCACGTTGAAACGATAATAAGAGAAGCGCAAGGGAAGCACAAGGGGACGGTTCTCTTGCGCCGTTTTTATTTATATGGTACAATGCGAAAACTGCGAAGTAGGTGATAGTTTCGCCTTACACCTGAACCATGAAAGGAGATCTTTTTATGAAAGATATTATTGCAACTGAAAAAGCACCCGCAGCCATAGGTCCCTATTCCCAAGGCATCCGAACCGGCTCCCTACTGTTTGTCTCCGGACAGCTTCCCATTGACCCGGCGACCGGAACAATGGCGGATACCGTTGCTGCGCAGACTGCGCAATCCCTTACTAATTTGAAATCCATTTTGGAAGCCGCCGGTAGCTCTATGGCAAGGGTAGTCAAAACAACCGTTTTTCTCACCGACATGGCGAGCTTTTCTGCTATGAATGAAGTTTATGGCGCATTTTTCTCAGAAGGCACCTACCCGGCACGCTCCGCAGTAGAGGTCTCCGCACTGCCGAAAGGCGCCCTAGTTGAGATTGAGGCTGTTGCGGAGGTGTAACCCGCAAAATGCATGATTCTGTATGAATATTGAGTTTGGTATGCCCATCTTAATTGAAATGGATGGAATAGAGGAAATGCAAGATTTTGTCATGGGCAAGGATTAAAATTTATTGAGCTTAGTATGAACTTATCGGCCGACCAGAAAGCTTATGGGTCATCGGAAAATTACAGAAGATATCGGACCAATATGGCATCTATTATACCATTCATCTTGATGAGAACCTGAATATCAGTGATTTTAATCCCGCCATGACCAAGGCCTGTTTGGATACGGTTGCAAAAACCATTGAAAAAGCCAAGCAATTAAAAATTCCTCTCTTATGTACGCACATATTAAGGGTGTACATTTTACACTCCCAGATCAGAGAATTTTTCTGATCCCAAAATTCCGGGATACCTATCTAAAAAATATGCGATACTATCGGGCCATTGTGAAAATTTAATTGGTCGTCATCACATAATTATTGCTATCGAAAATACCGATGGCTATGGGGCAAGGGGACGGTTCTCTTGCCCCATTTTGCTTTATATGGAACGAAACATAAATTAGATAACTTGACATACAAAGAAGTAGAAATAGTAAAGATGATTTCCTTTCGATAAAATTGGAACCCAGTGGGGCAACAAAAAGTATTTAAACATGAAACACTTAGAAAATACCGACCTCGCGTCGGATTTTATGGTTGGTTGATTTTTTTATCGCAAGGCTGCAAACCAATTTGATCAAAACTCTTGACGGTACCAGAGAGGGAAGTCGAATATGGTTCTGCTACTGGCAAGACCTAAATCGGAGAATGTATATTACTG
>JAEYPI010000123.1 GCA_023410885.1 Bacillota bacterium | reverse complement strand
TCAACGAGCTTCTCAACACAGATATCAATCTTATCATGCTGGGAGGCGATGTAAAAAATGATGAGCAGTGTGTTTATAGCAGTGCGACGGAAGTAATGTTCGATCATTACTTTGTCGATAAAGCCTTCTTTTCCTGTGGTGGTATTACCTTCACCGACGGTGTCACCGACTACGGTGAAACCCTTAACCGTAGCCATATTGCCGCCCATTCTACGGAGACCATCCTTCTTGCGGACAGCGGCAAGTTCGGACACAATGCACGCTATAAGGCCTGTCCAATAGATCTGGTGAATAAAATTGTAGTCGACGATAAAATTAGTCCTAAAAACCTTTCAGATTTAAAAAACTATGATATAGAAATCATTCTGGCCGAGGTTGAAGAAAAACAGGATTAATAGCATGGGTTGATCAAAAACAGAAAAAAAGCCTGCTAATTTGATTAGCAGACTAAAAGCGCGTTATTTTTTGAGGAAATAACGCGCTGTTTTCTATTCCGGCATTCTGGCCCTACTAAGGTTTGAAAACATTTTATCTTATTTTCACTTTTTATTAATTAATTGATAGGGTCTCCACTTCCGGAGTGCCATCTTTTCCGTTATAGGATATCAGATATTCTACCTTACCCTCCGGACCAGTGACAATCATTTTGTAAAAAGGCGGTCCCTCGGGCCTCATGGCCGTTAAAAACAGTCCATAACCATCCTCGGTACTTTCAACCCTGTAGGCTGTTCCAATCTCTTTAAGTTCCCCATTATCCCAGGTCAGATTCTTGATTTCTATTGTTGATTGGTTATGTACCGGCAATAATAAAAGGGTTTCATTTTCATCGTCAAACTTTAAGGTTGTTAAATTCGGTACTTTATCCAAGTCCTCTTTGTCGGGGAAATTCTTAATGATAGCAAGAGTTCCTTTTTCCTGATTATCAAGATTTAAGCTTTTAAGCGCGCTATTTACCGTATTTTGACTTTGGGTATCCGTCTCTGTACAAGCGGATACCAAAAGGGCCATGGTCATGACTAAGCATATTAAAACTAACCTAAATATACTCTTTTTCTTGAATGTTTTTTGTGTCATGATACATCCTCCTAAGCTGAACATATTTCTTTAATTAGACTCCTAATACTAATTTTGGTTCATTCACCCCCTTGTTTCTGCCTATATATATTACCAAAGTGCTCTGATAACCTCTATATCAATTTCATTACATATGTTTATAATAAAAAATAGCAAGCTGGGTCCTATCCCTTAAGTTTAACTTTTCAAGGATAGTACTGATATAATTTCTTACAGTTCCTTCACTTAAGAAAAGTGCTTCTGCGATTTCCCTATTGGATAGACCGTTGGCCACCTGTGAAACAATCTCCCTCTCTTTTTCACTTAAATCGAAATGGTTTAGGCTCACTTTACTGTTATCAGTGGCGAATGTTGGAATTTTTGTCATGATTTCATCCCCAAACACTCTCTGTCCCATATATACAGCTTTCAAAGAGGGTATGATGCTCGCGAAATTCTGTTTCAAGATATAGCCCTTTGCTCCAATTTGAAAGGCTTGCACAATATACTCGTCATCTGAAAAGGTAGTTAAAAACAGGATCTTAGCCAATTTATCCTGTTTCATTATGATTTGGGCAGCCTCTATTCCCGTCATGCCATCCATCCTAATATCCATCAGCAAAAGATCAGGTTTCAGCGACAAGTAGAACGCCACAGCCTGCTGGCCCGAGCATCCTGTTCCCACTACTTCGATATCCTTATCGGCCTCCAATATTGTCTTTAAAGATGCAGAGACCAGCTTGTCATCATCTATTATTAATACTTTCAAGCCTTTTTTACCTCCTTTGGAATAGAAATAAAAATTTCAAAGCCTCTATCCGCCATTATATTGATATTTCCCTCAAAAGAATGAACCCGGTCGATCATATTTTTGAGGCCCAGACCATTGTCCATGGAATAGCCTGATATAGCTCCGTTATCCCTTATTATAAGCTGATAGAGAGCAGGATGCTCTCGAAATGTAACGGAGGCTTGGGTTGCATTGGAATGATTCATTATATTGGACAATGCCTCTTTCATAATAGAAATAAACGCATATTTAAGATTTTTCGGCGGATTGCTGCTGATTTGATAATCATAGCTTATCTCACAGAAGTTAAATTGCTTCACAAGCTCCTTTGCTTGGGCATTTAGGTCAATGGACTCGTCATATAAGTTGTGAACACTGTTTCGTATACTGCTCATGGCTTGGGATAAGGTGTCGTTGAGGTTAATCAGATGATCCTTAACTTTCTCATCCTGGTTAATGGTCATAAGCGCACCTGATTGCAAAATAGCGCTCGATAAAAGATGTCCCACATTGTCGTGAATCTCACGGGCAATACGATTTCTTTCATTTAAGGTCGCCATATTCAGCTCGTTATCCTGCTTTTCTACTAGATCACGGTTCTGTTTCTTCAATATAATGGACATTTCTCTTGTTGTGTCATTGAGATCCTTGTATTTTCTCTGAATCTTCAATTGCGTTTCCATACGATATCTAACCAATAGGCTAAGGAATAAAGTAGCTAAAACCATAGCAGTGGTCTGTAGGGAAAGAGACTTAAAGACATTAAAAAACGGGAGAATTGCGAGCAGGCTTATGTGCCAGTATTGATAATAGAGCACGTCATAGGCCAATAGCGGTAAAAAGAAGGCTAAACCCGGCATAAAGACAGACAAGCCAATAAACCCGATGATCAAGCCGCCCTTTATTCTATTTTCATCAAAATAACTGAGAAAGCTGCTGATAATAACAACAGCCAACAAGGGTGTGACATTGATGACCACATCGGCCTGAAAGAAATAGAGTGCTGAACAACAAAAGAAAAGGATAATCTTATCAACAAGATTAGCGGTATTTTGCATAATGGTACATTTCCTTTTCTACAGGATAGTAAAGGCTTTCTCAGAC
>JAEYPI010000103.1 GCA_023410885.1 Bacillota bacterium | reverse complement strand
GTTATACATAATCTTATGATTATTTCGCCCTCACGATCAGAGTCCCCTGCATTAACAATATTATCTACATCTGCACGATTACATAATGCTGAGATTGTATCAAATTGCTTTTTCACGCCGGAATCAACCTGCTTGCGGGCATCCCTGCGAAGCTGAAATTTGAACTTCTGAGGAAAGCACGGAATATTTTCCATGGACCATCTTCCTGTAGAAGTTGGCCCGGTATAGTCCTCAATATCACAAAGAGAAAACAAATGACCAAAAGCCCAGGTTACGATATAGCCATTACCTTCATAATAGTTGCCGACCTTTTTCATTTCTCCTATACTCGACACGATATTTCTGGCTAGACTCGGCTTTTCAGCAATGATTAGTATCATTTTGTTCCCCTTCCGCGAAATGCACCGATGATTATAGCACACTTTGATTGGATTTTCTAGGATCACAAGGGGACGGTTCATTTGTGTTGGCATGAATCCATTATTTTTGACAATGTAGATATGGAGTGGAAGAACATGCCAAGAACATCGCGTAAAAAGAGCGAAAGCGGAATTTATCATGTCATGCTAAGAGGCATAAACAGAACCTTGTTTAATTTCTGAATATGACACATGAGAAACGAGATAAAAGTATAGCCTTGCTAAAGAAAAACGGCCTTTCAATACGGCAAATGTCAAGGCTGACGGGAATAAGCTTCGGCATAGTTCGAAAAAGATAGCGCACAGAAGAACCGTCCCCTAGTGTTTTTCCCTAGTGTTTTTTGCAATAAAAAAACCTTATTCCAAGCATGTGCTTAAAATAAGGTTTTTATTGGCAGGGGAGACAAGGATCGAACTCGCGACACGCGGTTTTGGAGACCGCTGCTCTACCAGCTGAGCTACTCCCCTACAACTGACGAATTCAAGTATACAATAGGAACCGTGTGGTTGTCAACATATTGTCAGGCGTTTGTTTAGCGTATATTAGGCTAAGACGATTTATATATTGAGGCTGACAAAGGCCGCAGCCCAGAAGGAGTAAAAGGAGAAGGCACACTCTCGGATAATGTAATTTATTACTCATGGTAAAACAAAGTACAAAGTGAGTTATAATATTACGTTATCGGGTTTTTCAATTGACCTCAAAAAAACACAGGACTATAATTGGGACAAATGACAGGCCAACGTTTGTGAGGTTATTATGAAAAAATTCAAAATTGTTATTGTAGGCGGAGGCTCTACCTGGACACCCGGATTGCTAAAGAGCTTATGCGTCAAGAAGGATGAGTTTCCCCTTGAAGAGTTAAGGCTTTATGATATTGATGGGCAAAGACAGACTCCCATGGGAGAGTTCGCGCAGATACTTTTTAAAGAGGAATATCCTGAACTGAAATTCTTATATACCACAGATAAGAAAACGGCTTACGAGAATGTGGATTTTGTGTTCTGTCAAATCCGTACCGGTGGCTATAAAATGCGGCTTCTTGATGAGCATATCCCGCTTTCACACGGTGTAGTGGGGCAGGAGACCTGTGGCGCAGGCGGCTTCGCTTATGGCATGAGATCTATAAAAGACATGATCGAGATCGTCAATGATGCAAGAAAATACGCCGATGACCCATGGATTCTGAACTACACCAATCCAGCCGCCATTGTCTCAGTTGCGCTGGACAGGGTTTTCCCCAATGATAAAAAGATTATCAATCTATGTGATCAGCCTGTCAATCTGCTTAAGTCCTATGGAAAATTACTTGATGTCGATTACAAAACCCTTATGCCCGTTTATTTTGGCTTAAATCACTTTGGATGGTTCAAACATCTTTATGACCAAAACGGTGTGGATCTGGTCCCCAAGATCAGGGATATCATAAATGAAAGTGGCTTCTTGCCAGCTGATGCGGAGGAAAGAGATAAATCTTGGATTGAAACCTATGGCATGGTGCAAACGATCATGCGAGATTTCCCCGATTATCTTCCCAATACCTATCTTCAGTATTATTTATATCCCGAATATAAGGTAGCTCATCTCGACAAGGATTATACACGTGCGGACGAAGTCATAAGCGGCAGAGAAAAAAGGGTTTTCGACGAATGTGTAAGGGTCTGTAGAGAAGGAACTGCAAAGGGTTCATCCATTGCAAAAAATGTAGCCCACTCCGATATGATCGTTGACGTAGCGCGAAATATTGCTTATAACCTTGGCGGACAGTTCATTATGATAACCAAAAATATCGGTATCATCTCTAATTTCCATGGGGATGCAATGGTAGAATGTACGGCGATAGTCAACAATCAGGGTGTTGTACCCCTCGCTTTTGGAGAAGTAGACGTTTTTTCAAAAGGACTAATGGAAACTCAATATGCCTATGAGTCGCTCACAGTGGATGCATACTTCGAAAGATCGTATAAGAAGGCGCTCCAGGCATTGACACTGAATCGCACATTAGGCGATGCAGAAAAGGCAAGGTCGGTTTTGGATGACTTAATCGACGCCAACACAGGCTACTGGCCTGAACTTGTATGAAGCTAATTATTAATGCGGACGACTTCGGCTTAACAAATGGCATTACCTATGGTATTTATGACGCCATCAAAAAGGGTGTTGTAACTTCAACAACGATGATGGTCAATACCTTGGGGACTCACCTTGCATCCCAATTTGTTAAAAATGAAGCAGATCTGAAAGTAGGACTCCACCTGAATTTAAGCCTCGGTAAGCCGCTCACAGCATGCAAAAGTCTGGTTGATGGAAACGGATACTTTATAAAACCAAAGATTCTGAAAAGCGATGAGCGTTACGACGAGCAAGAGATTTATGAAGAGTTTGAGGCGCAATATGCCACATTTACCGCGCTGACAGGCAAAAAGCCGACCCATATCGATTCCCATCTGTATCTTCACCAAATCTTTCATAAAGTAGAAAGACAGGCGAAGAGGCTCAGTGAAAACGTGGGGCTACCCCTGAGACAATTTGAAACAAAATATTACGACGGCGTGTATTTTGAGGATGGCTTCAAGTTATTACAGGGCGAAGACGTGACGGTACTAAAGGAAAAATTTAAGAACCTTGTGGTTCAAAACGCCGGACGGGAAGTCATTGAGCTGATGGCACACCCCGGATATCTCGATCATGAAATAATCGAAATGTCCTCCTACAGCTTTCCGCGAACGGAGGAGGGTGCTGTTCTAAAGGATCCGGAAATCAAAGAATTTATTAAAAGAAATGCGGTTGAGCTCATGAGCTTTGCCGAGCTTGGAAGGAAAGAAAATGGCTGATATTGAGATTAAAAATATAGTCAAAATATATGGAGCAACAAAGACCAAGCGCAAAATAAAGAGTGGGGTTGAGGTTATCCCTGAGGGGAAAAGAGCGGTAGACGATGTAAGCGTCACAATTCCCAGCGGAAGCTTCACCGTCCTCGTTGGCCCTTCGGGCTGCGGTAAGACAACCATGCTTCGAATGATTGCAGGCCTAGAGGATATCACAGCGGGACAGATCAAAATCGGCGAGGTTGATATCACAAATCTTGAGCCGGGAGATAGAGGCTTGGCCATGGTGTTCCAAAATTATGCCCTCTATCCCCATATGTCGGTGCGTGAAAACATCGAATTTGGATTACTTAACGCCAGAATACCTAAATTTGAGATAAAGGAACGCACCGATAAGGCTCTACAAATCGTCGGCCTTTCGGAGTATGAGAAAAGGCGGCCCGCCCATTTATCGGGAGGCCAGCGGCAGCGTGTCGCCCTTGCGAGGGCTATTGCAAAAATGCCCCAGTGCTTTTTAATGGATGAACCCCTTTCAAATCTTGATGCAAAGCTGAGGTCTGAAATGCGGACGGAGCTTATTCAGCTTCACCAAAGCCTGGGATCCACATTTATATATGTCACCCACGACCAGATCGAAGC
>JAEYPI010000091.1 GCA_023410885.1 Bacillota bacterium | reverse complement strand
TTAAGGGAATCTGAAGATCAGCCGTGAGCAGCAGCCCCAAAAGTCAGGGCTTCGGCCAGCCCCATTAAGGTGAGCCGGTAAAGGACCGTTATTCCTTGTAAGTGGCAGATTTTAAGGTGATGCCTATAAAAATCTGTAATTTGGGTGGTACCGCGGAAAGCAGCCTTTCGTCCCATGTCAGGACGAAGGGCTTTTTTGTGATTATAACAATTTATAATTTGCAATAAATTAACTCACTTTAAAGAGAGGAATGAGAGAACATGTCAGTCGATTACGGCAAGACACTCAACCTGCCAAAGACCGATTTTCCCATGCGAGGAGGTCTTCCTGAAAAAGAGCCTCAGATGCTTAAGGCATGGCGAGAAAAAGATATTTATAAAAGGCGTTTGGATCGCAACAGACTAAAGGGCAAGAAGTTTGTGCTCCATGACGGACCTCCCTACGCCAATGGTGGTATTCACTTGGGAACCGCTCTTAATAAGGTTCTTAAGGATATTATCATGCGATATTACGATATGAAGGGCTATTATACGCCCTATATACCCGGCTGGGATACCCACGGACTTCCTACCGAGCAGAAGGCCATTAAGGAAAAGGGTCTGAATCGCCATGAGGTAGGGCCTGTTGTTTTCCGCCAAGCTTGTGAAGAGATTGCCAGAAAGTATCTCGACGTTCAGCGTGAATCCTTTAAGCGCCTTGGCGTCATGGGAGATTGGGAGCATCCGTATATCACGTTGGAGCCTAAGTTTGAAGCCAAACAGATTGAGGTGTTTGGACAGATGGCTAAATTGGGCTGCATCTATAAAGGCATGCGCCCTGTGTATTGGTGTCCTTCTTGCGAAACGGCTTTGGCCGAGGCAGAAATTGAGTACATGGAAGACCATGGCAACTCCATTTACGTCAAATTCCCTGTAAAGGACGACAAGGGCAAGCTGAAAGGCATCGTGCAGAATCTTGACAACCTTTATGTCGTCATTTGGACTACCACCACATGGACCTTGCCCGGTAACTTGGCTATTTCTTTAAACCCGGAATTTGTCTATATGGTTGTAGAAGCCAACGGAGAACGTTTCATTATGGCTAAAGAGCTGGTTGAAAGCGTCATGAAGGTCGCTCAAATCAGTGAATATAAAATCCTTGGTGAAATAATGGGCAGTGAGCTGGAATATATGGTTTGCTCCCATCCCTTCCTTGACCGAGACTCCCTTGTGATCGTAGGAGATCACGTTACACTGGAAGCCGGTACGGGTTGTGTTCATACAGCTCCCGGTCATGGTGCCGAGGACTTTGATGTGTGCAAAAAGTACCCCGAAGTCGGTATTGTGGTTCCTGTAGACGACAAGGGCCACCTCACAAAAGAGGCGGGTCCCTTTGCCGGCATGTACTACAAAGCCTCCAATAAGGCAATATTGCAAACTCTAAAGGACACCAATCTGCTCCTTGCAGAGGCGCACATTGTTCACCAATATCCTCATTGCTGGCGCTGTAAGGACCCCATTATCTACAGAGCCACCGAGCAATGGTTTATATCCATCGACAAATTCAGAAAACAAGCTCTGGATGCTATCAAGGAAGTACGCTGGATTCCCGGCTGGGGCGAAGAGCGTATCACTAAAATGGTGGAGGATCGCGGTGACTGGTGTATCTCCAGACAGCGTATCTGGGGATTGCCCATTCCCATTTTCTATTGCAGGGATTGTGGCAAGGAAATCATTAATGAAGAGACCATAAACGCCATTAAGACCTTGTTTGAAAAAGAGGGCTCCAATGCCTGGTTTAAATATGAGGCTTCTGAGATTCTGCCCAAGGGCTTTACCTGCGCGTGCGGTGGTACCGAGTTCAAAAAAGAAACCGACATCATGGATGTGTGGTTTGATTCAGGCTCCAGCCATATTGCTGTTGCAGAAGCAGATCCTGAACTGGGATGGCCTGTGGATTTGTATCTGGAAGGAAGCGACCAGCATAGAGGTTGGTTCCAGTCTTCTCTCTTAACCGCTACGGCAGTAAAGGGCAGGGCACCCTATCGGCAGGTTCTGACCCATGGTTATGTGGTTGACGGCCAGGGCCGTAAAATGAGTAAATCATTGGGCAACGGTATTGATCCTCTTGATATTTGTAACCAGTACGGTGCTGATATTCTAAGACTTTGGGTAGCTTCCAGCGATTACAAGGTGGATATCCGTATTTCCAATGATATTCTAAAGCAGCTTTCTGAAAGCTATAGAAAGATTCGTAATACAGCCCGCTTTATTCTGGGCAATATCTTTGATTTTGATCCGGAAAAGGACAGTGTGGCCTATAATGAGATGGATGAGTTGGATCAGTGGGCGCTTTTAAAGCTTAACCAGTTAGTGGCTAAAATTGAGAAGGCTTACTCCGAATACGAGTTCCACACCATGCTCCACGCTATTCACAATTTCTGCGTGGTGGATATGAGCAGCTTCTATCTGGACGTAACCAAGGACAGAATGTACGCGTCCAAACCTGACGACAAGGCTCGCCGTGCCGGTCAGACGGCTATGTTCATTATATTGGATACACTCACAAGGCTTTTGGCACCGGTTCTTGCTTTCACAGCCGATGAGATTTGGGCGTACTTGCCTCATCATAAGGACGATAATGCTGAAAGTGTCATGCTCAATGATTGGCCTACCGTTAAGGCGGAGTATGAGAATGAAGCGCTCGATCTTAAATGGAATCGCATTTTGGAAGTACGGGACAACGTTTTAAAGGCGCTGGAAGAGGCCAGAAATAAGAAGCTCATTGGTCAGTCCCTACAAGCCAAGGTTGTCTTAAAAGCGGATGGGGACCTGTATGAATTCCTTCAGAGTAATCTTGAGCTTCTGGCCACAGTCTTTATTACTTCACAGGTTGAGGTAGTAAAAGATGGTAAGGGTGAGCTTGAAGTGGAGATTTTGCTGGCTGAGGGTGAAAAGTGTGAACGCTGCTGGATTTATTCCGGTACAGTAGGCCACAGCCACGAACACCCAACCCTCTGTAACCGTTGCAGTGGGACATTCTAAGAATAGATAGAGGGGCAGCGCTTGTGACTTCTTGAGAAGCAGCAGGAGATGCCCCCTCTACCTCCTCAGATTTTATCCTACCCATAAAGGGGAAGTGATGAACAAGCTGGATAAAATAGAGAGCGGTATGCATAAACTGATTAAAATAGTCCTTTGGTTCTTGATCCTATGGCTGGGTCTGGTTTTTTTGATGAATTTGGGCTTTTTAACGTATAGCAGGGGGATTCTTTATCTCATACCTGCTATTTTATTTTTCTATGGATTAAATTGCTTCAAGCTCTATAACACGGTCAATGACCTGCAATGGATTTTCCTTCTTTTCACGATCTCCTTTTTTACAAAGCTACTTGTGGCCAGCCTTGTTACAAGCTCTGCCATTTCAGATTTCAAGGTGTTGGATGACGCTGCTGTTAGTTTTTCGCAGCATGATTTTACTTTTAGCCGGACTACCTATTTTACCCGTTGGGCCTACCAAACCGGTTATGTAAGCTATGCGGGTATGGTCTATCGGCTCTTTGGCGAAAACCCCATGGTTTTAAAAGGGCTGAACTGCATATTCATGGCTGGGGTAAATGTCATGGTTTACTTATTGGCAAAGCGAATAGCCTCTGAAGAAGCAGCCCGCTATATAGCCATCCTTTATTTGTTCTACCCGGCCAATCTTTTTCTTGTCCCCGTTTTGACCAATCAGCATCTCTCACTTTTCTTATTTTACCTGGGAATTACGGTTTATCTGATTTTCCCGAAAAAGCTTTTAGGGCTGGCTTGTGCTGGCATGATCATTGCCGTGAGTAAGGTCATTCGCCCTGACAGTATTCTGTTCATTGCTTCCTTTCTATTGGTCTTAATCTTTGAATGTGTCCAAAGGATTAAGGATAAAGACCATGTCCATTTGTGTATAAGAAGAGCTGCTTGTTTTATCTTGGCTTATGTCATAATATTCAATATGGTAAGCGGCTTAATCAAAGTACAGGATATCAACCCCAATGGATTGGAGAATAAGGACCCTTTATGGAAGTTTGTTGTGGGTCTTAATCATGATACTTACGGTGTTTTTTCAGATGCTGATTATCAGCGCTATTTCAAGATTGAGGATGACGCTTTAAGAAAAACGGAGGAGCTGAAAGCCGTAAAAAGTCGCCTGTTGAGCATCAAGCTTCCCATCACCCTATTGGTCAAACAGGGTTTATTGTGGGCTGATTTTGAGGATACTTA
>JAEYPI010000090.1 GCA_023410885.1 Bacillota bacterium | reverse complement strand
CGCCCGGTGCCATTGGTAATCATGCTGCCCATAAAAACGCGATTGGCGTTGACAATACCGTTGAGCTTGGCCTTAGCTTCATCTATTCTGCTCTTTGAAGCAGGCACCGACTCCCCTGTAAGCATGGATTCATCAGCAAAAAGGGAGTTGGCATCAATAAGCACAGCGTCAGCCGGCACCCGATTACCGGCTTCAAGAAGCACCAGGTCTCTTGGGACAATCTGATCGGCGGGGATATCCTTTACCTGACCGTCCCGCATTACCCGTGCATGGGGTGCTGCCATTTCCATAAGCGCTTCCAAAGACTTTTCTGTACGTAGCTCTTGGAAAAAGCCCAGAAAGCCATTGAGCAGAATGATGACGAGAATAGCGATGCCTTCACTGGTCTCTCCCATAAAAAAAGAAATGACGGATGAGGCTATCAGAATAATGATCATCAGATCTTTAAATTGATCAACTAAGGTCTTGAGCCATGTATTTTTCTTCTCACGCTTAATAATGTTTTTCCCATAAACCTCAAGATTCTTTGCCGCATCCGTTTCCGTAAGCCCGTATGTATTCTCCTTTAGGTCTTCAAATACGAGCGCGTGCTTTAAGGCTTCCACAATACCACTCCCTACGTATAAAAATAGATCGCCAACAGGCATAGCAGGACAATCTATCCTATGCGTGTCCCACAGGGAATAGAACAGACACAAGGGCGACACAAGAAGGGACACAAGGGGACGGTTCTCGTGTGACATTGTAGGGGATGGAAGGGGACGGTGCTTTTGTGCATTAAAAAGGACGGTTCTTGTGCTTATCAATGGTGCACAGAAGAACCGTCCCCTTGTGTCATGTCACAGGAAGGGGACTTCCTCGATGAGCAGCTCCACTGGGCAGTGGTCGGAGCCCATGACATCCGCGTGAATGACAGCGTCTTTAATCAGATCTTTTAAGGCTTTTGACACACAGAAGTAGTCAATACGCCACCCTACATTTTTTTCCCGGGCCTTAAACATGTACGACCACCAGGTATAGGCATCCGTCTTGTCGGGATAAAAGAATCGGAAGGAGTCTAAAAACCCAGCTTCTAAGAGCTCCGAGAATTTTCCTCTTTCCTCATCGGAAAAGCCGGCACTTTGTCTGTTGGTCTTTGGGTTTTTTAGATCAATCTCTTGGTGAGCGACGTTCAAATCCCCGCAGACGATGACGGGCTTGAGCTTGTCCAGCGAAAGAAGATAGGCTCTGAAAGCATCCTCCCAGCTCATACGGTAAGGCAGCCTTGCCAGCTCTCTTTGAGCGTTTGGCGTATAAACATTTACTACATAGCAATTATTGAACTCCAGGGTGATGACGCGCCCTTCATGATCATGCTCCTCTATGCCTATACCATAGGTAACAGAGAGAGGCTTAATACGGGTATATATGGCAGTGCCCGAATAGCCCTTCTTTTCCGCGTAATTAAAATAGGAGGTATAGCCCTCCAAAGCCAGATCCAGTTGGCCTTCTGAGAGCTTTGTCTCCTGTAAGCATAATATATCCGGTTTTTTACTATCGAAGAAATCCAGAAATCCCTTCCCTAAAGCGGCACGAAGGCCGTTTACATTCCATGAAATCAGTTTATACATTTATTTTATTTCTCCTTATGTGTTTCCACCTTTTCTCATTTTCAAAAGACGCCACTGCATCCTCTGCACTCATAATTATATCATCTTCAAAGCACATAAGCTTGAGAAGTTTAATCGCATTCCTAGATGTTGCCTTTCCTTCCTTGAGTTTATAGTCAAAATGGATATCCTCATCGGTTATGTGTTCCTCGAAATGTTTGTTATCAAAGACTTCATTTAAAATGTGAGTGAGCTCTGTGTCGTGAGTTGCAGCCAATAAACAAGTGTTCAGCGCGGCAAGAGCAGACAATAGACGTGATGATGCTGCGATACGCTCAATCGTATTCGTTCCGCGCAGAACCTCATCTATAACGCAAAGGCACTTTATTTGGTTATTTGCCATGGTAAAGATTCTTTTGAGCGACTTGATTTCTGCAACAAAATAACTCTCCCCTTCTAGAATACTGTCTCTAAGAGCCATTGAACTTATTGGAAACAGCGGTTTCGAAGTCCATTGTTCTGCCAGACAAAAACCAAGTGTATGAACCATCAGAGTGTTGATGGCAACAGTCTTCAAATAGGTGGATTTGCCAGAAGCGTTAGAGCCGGTTAAAAGCATTGGTTTTTCAACATATACCGGGTTTGGTGTGCAATTTTGAATAAGTGGATGAACCACTGATTCCGCTTTAATGCTAAAAGTCTCTGTACCCGCTTCCCACATAATCAGGGGCTGGCACCACAAATCAAGACTTTTCCTGTATGAGGCTATACAAATGGTCGCATCCAACTCGCCTATTGAATGAATGAGCCGTGCCATTTCCTCACCATGAGTTTTTAAAAATCGTGCGGAAGCTTGGTAATTCCATATATCAGTAAGTAATATCATTTTATATATTGATAAGGAGTCTCTAAATAAATCACCGGTCGATTGAACCGACATTTTGTCCAAAGTCCCCCTTTTTCTTAAAGCCTTTAGCGCATGTGCATGTCCATTCAATTCATCATATTTGTTGACAAGGCCTTCGGGTCTATTATGGATCAGCATTTCGGCCAGTGCTACTATACCTGAAGCCTGAGTTATTGAATCCAACCCTGAATTAATCTTCTTTAAAACTACTTCGTGAAACACTATATTTACACCAATACTGAATATCCCCCAAAGAGCAGCTGCGCCAATATTTAACAAAGCCATAGGCAACGCCAAAAAAGGTACGAAAGTCAACACCTTGTAAAGCCATTGATTATTAAGTTCCAAGAAATCACAATCCCCGGTGATCCATGCAATATGACTTGGTCTGAACTTACCTGCACCAGAAAGCAATAATTGAACCTTTTCTCTGTCCTCTTCGTGCTTTTCCCAATAATCGACCATCTCCACCCGTTCCGCTAATTTTTCTTTCTCATAGACAGGCAGTCGTAAAATTGAATAGAGCACATTGTCGCCCATTGATGTCTGGGTACTGTTGATGTGGCAGTAAAAATTATCAAGCTCAAGATCATTCGAGGTAATATCATCAATATATAGGTTCGCCCTTTTTTTATCGTGGGTATAAAATAGCTTTGAGCAAGACTCTATGTCATATTCATCAGATGCATCGTCGGGCAATTTGCCCCAGTTATTTCTAATTTTGGCCATCGTTTTATTTCTGTTCCTATTGGCTTGACGCCTTTGGTCAATTAATAAAACGATCAGAATAATCAAAAAAACAAGATAGACTACTGGCATAATGTGTACCTCTGTTAAAAGATTCAAGGTTACTACCCGTTCGAAATATTTGATTTCGGTAACGGGTAAGGTTATTATAACCTAAATTTAACAGAGAGAACAGCACTACCCCTTATATCCCAAGGTAAGCGCCTTGATGGGTCAGCATGATTTGAAGGGCTTTAATATCAATATCCCTGAAATATTTTCCTTCCTTTGCGCAGAGGGCAGCGGCCGTACCTGCCGCCTGTCCTGTTGCAAAGCAAGCGGGCATAACCCGGAAGGACCCATGCATAGCTCTGTCGGCCGACAGAGGCCTGCCGGCAACAATCACATTTTTAAGGCCCTTGGGTAGAAGTGCCCTGTATGGAATACCGTAGGATTCTCCATCTCTATATTTACTGGTTAGATACTCGTCATTTTCATTCTTGTATTTAATATCTCTGGGTGCCGAAGCATGGACATCAATAGGGTAGGCATATCGTGCAATGGTATCCTCAAAAAGCGACCGATCAAAGTAATCCTTCTTGGTGAGCCTGTATTCACCGATGATTCTTCTGGTCTCTCTGATTCCTATGGACGGACCAGTGGAAGCGACTACGGCATTTTCAAGCCCGGGTACGTATTTCTTAAGAAAAGCCAGAAGCTCCGGAACCGCTCTTCTTGATTCAATCTCAGCCCTTGTCAGATCCTCAGGCTTAAGGGGGTTGATTTCATAGACATGACCGAAATTAAGACCCGCCATGCCTTCATTTTGTATAGAAAAGCCACAGACCTGTTTTTCATTAAAGGGAAACTCCCCATTGGCTCTTGCCCGCGCTACCGCTTGAGTCAAGTTGCCGTTTTCTCCGACCTCATTAGCGTATTTCATAAACCGGCCAATATCTATATTGGCCAACCGGAAGCAAAGGGTTACGGCCTGTACAAGACCTTTTTCATCTCCGTATTCCGTTTCACCCCCGGCTTTCACTACAATATCTGCATCTCCTGTGCAGTCGATGACCGTCTTGCACATTATCCTGTGTCTTCCTGTTTTATCCTCGACCATAACGGCCTTCACAGTACCGTTTTCAGTTACAACATCCGTAACCATCGTATGAAAAAGAGGGATGCAGCCACTAGACAAAACGAGCCCATCAAGAACGCGCTTTAATACCTCCTGGTCTATGGGAATCCAATCGAATTGTCTTTTAACAGGCTCTTTTTTGTCCTTGAACGGACTTTCAAAGCTGTGCTTTTTCATCAGCTCAAGAACTTCCAGACCTATACCTCTGATAATGGGCTTTTCTCCATCGGTAAAGGGACAAAAGGCAGGCACCGAGGCAACAGTTGCCATCCCACCTAAAAAGCCATACCGTTCTACAAGAAGCACCCGAGCCCCATTTCTCGCGGCGGCTATACCAGCCCCCACGCCTGAAGGGCCTCCTCCTGCTACAATAACATCATAAATTTCATCATAGACAGCCATGACTTAAAACACCTCTTTCCCCTGACGACACAGCCCTAATAAATCATCTACATGCGCAGTAGCCAGACATAGGACGGTATCTGCCGCACCATAATAAATCTTTACTTCACCGTTATCTTCTAGAATCATCCCGGAGGGGAATATGACATCATTTCTGAATCCATTTTTTTCGTATGTTGTTTCGGGTGCAAGAAGCGGCGTTTTAGACATACCGATTACCTTTGAAGGATCATGGAGGTCCAAAAGCATGATACCTGCAGAATACCTCTTTTGCCAGCAATCCTCCCACCCGTTTTTCCCTCTGGAGGGATCCAGATCAACAGCATGAAAGATCGTAAGCCAGCCCTTTTCTGTTTTAACCGGGGGTGCCGCCGGCCCCACCTTGTCATTGGCAAAAGGCACATGCTCCACCGCAAACAGCAGTTGAGAGTTTCCCCAGTATTTCAGGTCCGGAGAATCGGAAATCCAGGTATCAAACCTGTCCCTTCCCCCACGGCTGTATACAGGAAAAGGCCTTTCAAGCCTGACATACTTATCATTTATCTTTTCGGGGAATAGCACCATATTCCGGTTATCCGGCACTGTCATGCTGAGAACCTCGAAATGCGCAAAGTCATCTGTAACCGCTATGCCGCCTCTGAGACCATGCTTGGTATCCACTGCAAAGCACATGTAGCAACGTCCTTCAATGACAGTTAATCTGGGATCATATGCCCGTATGATTTCATCATTCTTAAGCGCGAAGCATGGGTTTGGCTGTACCTCCCATTTAACACCATCATTGCTGTAGGCCAGTCCAATATTGGTACCCTCAAAGGAATTACCGCCTGAATACCCGTAATCATTTCTAAAAACCATGACATACTTTCCATGAAATTTTGTCACTCCGGCGTTAAATATAAGTTCGGCTTTATAGGGAATATCCTTGGCAGATAAAACAGGGTTTTCATTATGTCTTTTAATGACCGGGCTTGAAAACATTATTTGATTGATTGTCTCTGACATTTTCCATCACTCCTTGTCATACATTACCCTTTGATTGCGCCACTGGTTAAGCCAGAAATAAAGTAACGGTTAAGAATCAGGTATACAACCAGCATAGGCAGAATGGCGATGGCTGTCCCCGCCAGCATCAGATTCCAGGATGAAGCAGCTTCTCCCGTATTTCTGAGGTTAACAACACCAACGACCAGGGGAGCCTTCTCGGGATTGGCCAATGTGAAAACCATGGGAAGCATGTAATCGTTCCACGCCTGTCTGAAGGACAGTAAACCAATTGTCGCTATAAGGGGCTTAAGAAGCGGGAAGATGATGCTCCAGTATATTCTTATAAACCCACAGCCGTCGATCTTGGCGGCCTCGTCAATTTCTTTGGGAATAGTGGCCAGGTATCCCTTGGCCATAAACACCTGGGTTACGTTTATGCCCAGCACGCGGATGATGATGACACCCCATAGGGAGGTATGTATCCCAAACATCTTTGCAACCTGGAGCTGGGGCAGCAGACTTGACGTTCCCAGCGAAATAAACATGGTTGAAAGAAGCAATCCGAAAATAAACTTTTTGCCGAAAAATACGCCTCGATCCAAAACATAGGCCAATGTGGTGCAAGTAAAAATAGAACCGATGACAATAAAAAAGGTCATGTATATGCTGTTCCAGGTAAAACGTTCAAAATTGGCAAGGGTCCAAGCCTGAACATAGTTGTCCAGAATAAATTTTTCAGGCAGGATTTGAGCGCCTGCAGTCAATATCTCGGCATTGCTTTTAAAGGACGCCAATATGATGTATATAATCGGGAATACGCTGATTACAAAAACCGCTAACAAAAATAGAAATACTAACGATTTGTACCCAACTCTGTAAAGCCTTCTCATGTTATTTCCTCCTGTCAGATCTCACGCATTTTTTGGGATAATTTCAGATACAGCAGTGTGATCACACCGATGGTAATAGCCGTAACAACAGCAAGAGAAGACGCATATCCATATTGAATCAGCCCGCCGGACATAGAATCTGTCGGGAAAAAGTACTTGTAAATATAGGTCATCACAACCTCTGTCTGCCCTCCGGGTTGCCCATTTGACAAAACCAGAGGAAGCTCGGATAATTTCATCCCCTCTACCAAAGCCAGCATGAGAATAATCTGCATGATGGGCTTTAGCATGGGAATCGTAATCATAAAGAATTGCTGAACCTTGTTGGCACCATCGATATCCACACACTCATACATCTCTCGGGGTACACTTTGAAGTCCCATTAGAAAAAAGACCATGTTGATACCAAAATGAGTCCATACTGAGGCTATTATAATCACGGCCAGAGCAAGCCATTTATTTCCGAACCAATTTATTCTGTCTGCGGTAATACCCAGATTATTGATGATTGCATTAATGATCCCATTATAGGAACCAAAAAGGATCGAAAAAATCAATCCCACAATGGCTGTACTAATGATAGTGGGCATAAAATAAAAGGTACGAAAAAAACTGTTCAATTTTGATTTTCCGTTAATGAGTACTGCCAATACCAATGCCATAGGAATCTCAATAGCCATTTTCCCGAAGGTGATGATAAATGTATTGGCAATTGCATTCCAAAAGCTCTTTTCTCTTGTAAATAACCTTACAAAGTTATCAAGGCCTATAAATTTAGCGGTTGTAAACCCATCATAGTCAAACATTGACCATCGCAGAACATAAAAGATCGGATATAGAGTAAAGATTAAAAAACCCAGTAGCATCGGTGTTATTAAAATATAGGCGGGAATATTATCGTTCTTTTTTACTGACTTTAGAATAGTTCTCCATTTTCCGGACTTAGATGCTGATGCTGAACCAAAAGCTACCTTCATATCAATAAATTCACCTCTCAAGCCTACTCATAGGTAATATAAGTCAGGCTTTTATACCTGACTTACACTACCAGCTTCATTCACTTCTTTAGGTATGGCTAAAATATTTCAGCTCACTCTTACTTGGTGCTGTTCTTATCCATGAATTTATTGATTTCCAAGCCATCCTTTATGGCCCTGTCCAGCGCTTCGTTGTATCTTTTATCCAAATCGGCCATCCCTTCATCGGGAGATAGGACACCCAATATGACCTTGGAAAGAACAACCTCTGCGGTATCGCCCTCCAGTTTAAGCTCTCCCTTGGGGTTCATCATGTATTTATAGCTGTTGTCAAGCTTAGCAAAGGCATCAAAATTCTTAACAGTCGGTTGCGTTTTCGCCTGCTTGATCAGATCGGCGGTGTAGGGTATTGCTTTTCCGGCCTCATACAGGCTTATTACTGTCTCATCCGATGTAAAAAGCTTTAGAACCTCCATTGATTTTTCAGGGAGTTCCTCTGCTTTTGCACCGCGGTTATTAGGGTCTTCCACAGGCCTGCAAATGCCCCAATCCATTTTTGCCGGGAACTGATCCTGCCAGACCGCGGGATCCCAGCTTGCTGAAAGCTTAAAGCCGATATTCCCTTCTGCAAACTGTGCTCTTGCCTGATCATTGTTAAGGCCTTCAACTCCAGGGAACCAACTGCCATCATTTCTCATATCAACCCAGAGCTGCAAAAGAGGCTTAAAAGCTGCGAAATCGTATCTTCCTGTCTGATGGTTGAATTCTGCATGCCCCAATGAGGATATGTAGTGCCAGAGCCCATTAACATTTACATAACCTGTACTTTTCAGCCCTTCAATAAACCCAAACTCTTTGCCTTGACCATTTTTTGTAATGGTTTTGGCCATTTCCCTCAATTCAGCCCAGGTCTGCGGGGGATTATCATAGCCATTCTTTTTGAGAAGGTCTTTATTATAGGCTACCCCTAAGGTGCTTACAGCAACAGGTACGGTGTAGGTTTTGTCGTTAATAATGTTATAGCCTGGCTGCAGTAAGCCATCGTACTTTTTTAGGAATTCCTGGCCTCCAGGCATATCCTCAATGGCCAATGACCAGCCTGCATTTGCATATTGAACCAAGTTTCCCTGAGTAAGCTTAAAAATATGAGGAGCCTGCTCCGCAGCTGCCGCTACATTCAGAACGTTCATATAGTCGCCGCCATAGATTTTATATTCAATGGCAATGCCTTGTTCCTTACCTGGACCATTATTAAAATCGGCCACCATTTTTTCATCTTCATTTTTAGTAGCGGCGTTGTTTGTCCAGACCTGTATCGTTTCCATGGTGACCTCTTTAACCTCGGGTGTAGCACTGGTGCTTGCACTTGGAGTAGCAGCAGGAGTTGTACTGCCTTCTGCTGGTTTTGCGGGCTGGCCGCAAGCTGCAAGCAAGCTGATCGCAAGAATGAAGGACATGACAACACTTCCGAGCCTAGAAAATCTTCTTCTCATTGAAATATTTCTCCTTTCATATTTTGGAAGCTTTCGCCTTGTTTTGTGGTTTCATTATATTTCCAAGGGTCATAAATCAAAATGGAATTATCTTTTATAAACCGTAAAATTCTCTCGAAAAAAAAGAGCTGTGATACAAAAAACCTTTCCCCAATATACCCTTGGTTTTACAAGGACATAAAAAGGTTAAGGTTTTTTATGACAGGCCTCCTATTCCTCTACTTCAGATAGATGGCCGATGGCCCTATATTTCTGAGGATGAACGCCGGTATACTTTTTAAATACCTTGCTGAAATAGGATGCATCCTGGAAGCCCACCATTTCGGATATATCCAGAACCTTGAAATCTGTTTCTTTCAGCAATATTTTAGCATTCTCCATTCTCGTTTTTGTCAGAAAATCAATAATGGTCTCACCCGTCATCTGCTTGAAAACAACACTGATATAATTGGGAGAAAGGTAAACGCTTTCTGCAATTTTATTAATATTGATGTCTTCCCTATACTTTTTTTGGATCAGCTTCTTGATGTCATCAATGACCTTTTTGTTCTTCTGGGTATATTTAAGCGAAAAATGCTGGGCAATGCTGATTAGAATGTCTGTTATTTTTTTCTGAAGCTCAAATATACTTTCCGTCTGGTAAAGCATTTTTAATAAGTCCGATCGATTATGGGTGATATCCTTAATGTCTTCACCAAGATCGTAAAGGGCTCTTGTCATCATGTACACTATTTCATCGCAAACCCGCTGAATATAGCCAACGGTGTATTTTTTATCATGGCTTAGCTTATTGAACAAAGCTTGAATGGCCTGTTCGGTTTCTAAAACATTACCTGACTTGACCCGGTTAACGAGCTCATGCTCTTCCAGGTAGAGATCCGGAATTTCGTTATTCTCCAAGGTCAGGCTGATATCCGTGATATTAATAACGGCACCTTTTCCTGTGTAGAACTTAAAGTACAGGGCATTAACCGCTTCTTTATACGAAGAGTTGATTTTAAGAGGGCTATTAGCTATACGTCCCACGCCAATTGAGACAGACAGCTGTAAATACTGATTCAGACTCCTCACAATTTCAGAGTAGAAGTCACTCTGCTCATCTTGACTTTCGGTCTTTCTCTCATGAAACATAAGAACATATTCATTTTCATTCATGGCCACACAAGCACCGAGGGTATTAAGATTGATAAGCTCCTCTACGATGCTGGTTATGGAAAAGCTTAAAAGCTGCTTTTCCTCCTCAGCGTAATGCTCTGTCTTTTTGGCGTATTCATCGACCTGCAAAACAGCAACTGCCACAGGCTCTTCGCTTCTTATGGGATTTTTAAAATAATCCAGCTTTTCATTAATCGTTTCAGCCTTTTGATAAGCGCCTAAAACTAAATTCTTTAAGAACTTTTCTCTGGCTGCTCCAAAATTTTCATGGAGCTGCTGCTTTAACTGATGAACACGTTCTACCATAAGCTTTTCATTAGCTATTTTCTTAACAACTCTGTCCACGACCTGAGTCAGTTCTTTGACCTCCAAGGGCTTTAATATATAGCCCTCTGCACTGATGTCCAAAGCGGATTTAGCATAGCCAAAATCCTGTACACCGCTGAATATAATGACTTTCAGATTATTACCGTGTTCTTTCAGCTTGGCGGCAACCTCAAGGCCATCCATAAAAGGCATTCTAATATCTGTCAAGAGAATATCCGGAAGGTGCTTCATGCATAAATCAAAGGCCTCCTGACCGTCAGATGCTTCAGCGATGATTTCAATGCCATGCGTCTTCCAATCAATAATGCTGCGCAACCCATCCCGCACAATACTCTCATCATCAGCTAAAATCATTTTCAGCATAAAATTACTCCTTGGTTGTTTTTAATCAGTGGATCAACAGGTGTCAAAGGGCGATTTAGGGTCTGAAGGGTATTTTAATCCATACCGTTACACCGGAAGGCTCGTTGCTGGTGAAAGTCAAACCGTATTCGCTGCCAAAGAACTGTTTAATCCTTTCATTGACATTCTTTATTCCAAAAGAGATATCGGAGTCGGATTTGTCCAGCAACAAGCTGTTCAGCTCGTCTATGTCAGCTCCCCCACCATTGTCAGAGACCTTTATTTCAATATGATCCTCCGCTCTGTATCCAAGAATTTCAATAAAACCGCCTGTCTTAAGCTTTTCAATACCATGTATGATTGCGTTTTCCACAATGGGCTGAAGAATCAGCTTGACGGTTTTGCAGTTGAGTATTTCAGGTGAGAAATCAATGCGATAGTTGAGCTTTTCTTTAAACCGTATGTGTTGAATCATCAGATAGCTTTCAATCTGTTGCTTTTCCGCTTCCAGAGTGATTTCGCTTTTGCCCTTGCTTAAGCTGTACCTGAAAAAGTTCGACAAGCTTTTGACCATGGTGCTGATATCCTCAGCCTGATACTTGATGGCAAGCCAATTGACCGAATCCAGCGTATTGTATAGAAAATGAGGGTTAATCTGGGCTTGGAGAGCCTTTAGTTCATATTCCTTTGCTTTTAGCTCATACTCCTTTACCTTCAGCTCAACCTTTTTCTTGTCCAACTCACTGATATAGAGCTTATCAATTAATGCCTTGATCTCTGCCATCATGGTTTTATAGCGTTTAATAAGAAAGGCAAACTCATCATTTCTTTTATAGGAAATGTTCGTATCAAAATTGCCATCCTTGACGCCGGACATGGACTTGACCAGCTTGGTGATAGGCCTTGATATGTCATTGGACAGGATCAGGGCCATGAGAAAGGAAAGAATACCGCATAGGGCTATGACAAGATAAGCGGATTTATTAAAAGCACGCAGCTCCTTGTTCAACTCTTTGATGGGCGATATAGAAACAATCTTCCACCGAAGTCTCTCCATCATTTTAACAGAGACCAGAAGCTCGGTTCCGTTTTCGTCTTCAACCCATGAAAGATAGGAAGCCTTATCATCCGTTTGTTTTTTCTCATACGTCTTAATGATGGAGCCATGATCAATATCGTTCTTGGTTTTCAGAATGGCCTTATCATTCTCATCCATAATCAGGACCGTGCTATTTGGAGAGGCCTTAATGCTCTCAAGAATATCTTTAAAATAGCCCGTTTCGATATCAATGGTGAGCAATGCACTGTATCTGGCATCCGAGATCATAATTTGATAGAGCTTACGTGCAATTTTAATACTATCAATGGTATTAATCATGGTATGGGCCTTATCCAGCCCCACAACCGTCACAATCCCGGTTGAAAAATCCTTATACCAGGCTTCATCTTCAATTTCACTGATATCAAATACTTTGTCGGTGATGCTGTAGCCCTTGTATTCATGCCTATCC